>CAZVYV010000008.1:0-28439 GCA_964630985.1 uncultured Occallatibacter sp. | reverse complement strand
CGGCCTCGCGTTGACTCAACTAACGTGCGACGAGAAGGGAAAGACGCCAGCGTAGGCCTCGCGTGAGCGTAGCCATGTTGACGCGGCAATGGGTAGCAGCCCGGGAGATGAGATACGAGATGTATTGCCGCCAGAGGGGACTTTCGCCGGGCGGAAGGAGCCGCTTGTTATGCATCCGAATATACGGCGAGTTGATCGGCAAAATGTTCGAGGGGATCAGGGTCCGCCCCACTATCCTCAGTTTTTCCCGGCGTGAAGAGAGCAAACTAAGCTGCAACCATAAGAAATCCTTGTTCTGCTCGAACATCAGCTCAAGCGCGGAGCCCGCGAAACGCTGGAGCCAGCTTCGGCGGGCTGAAGGAAGGATTTCGATCTCCCCAGCGGCCAGTGGATGGAGACGGCAATCGAACCAGGCTCGGGCATAGTAAAAGACGATTGCCTCGATGGACCGCAGAGAAGGAGAGTGGGTCTGGCTCCAGGTCTGCCAGAAGCTCTCATCGTCTGCGCGGGAATGAAGGAAGAAGGCCAGCTCGCGAACGTGATGGACGATCCAGTCTCCAAGAAAGAGATTGCGCAGGATGTGAAGCGTGAAGTAGGCAAGGTGGTCGACCGAGCTCAGGCAAGGGAACGAGAGCCCATTGACCTCTCGCGTCGTGCGCCGCTCCCAAAAGAGGCTGGTGTCCGGAACGCCGATGTGTGAGACTCGCTCGTTCCAGAGGCAAAAGTGCAGCTCTATCCCGAGCGGCATTTCGGGGTCGAACAGGTTGTTCCTCCAGCGCCAGTCGCCAGGCCGGACTAGGGTCGCGTCATGGTCGGCCATGGCATAGCTGATCTCTGCGTCCGACGCCTTATAGCCAATGGCATTCAGAGCACCGGTGGCGGCATCGATGCTTTCGGGAGGACAGAAGATGTCGATATCAGACTGCCTCCGGAGTCGCGGGTCTCTGACGTAGTCCGGCGACTGCGTAAAGCCTTTGATCACGATGTGCTCCACGCCTGCCCGGCCAAGCGCGTCGGCAACTTCACGGTAGGTTGCCTGCACGCGCTCGAAGCGCAGAGCATTGTCGGCGAGATTCGTCGTGAGCCGCTCGACAACCCAGTTCGGAAATCCGTTCATGGGGAGCTGCGCAATCGGTAGCGTAAGGTGTGCGACGTCGCAGAAATCGAGCAGGCTGGTCCACTCTTTGTCTGTGAGCTTTTCCAGGGAGGTGGTGTCCGGCATGCGCAACTGAAGCGCACGGAGCAGCGCCCTGACCTCAGGCGGGATTCGCAGCGCGGTCCCTCCGGATTCAAGACGCGATACGTTCCTCGGGAGCCCGGCTATCCGTTCCGGCGTCAGTGGGAGTACATCTCCGGCTCGCCCAGACTCCCAGCCGGCGGCAAGTGACGCAAATAAAGCACGATTGACCATATTTCGTCCTCGCTTAGCATGTTCTTCGATCCCGGCATCCCGGAAGGCCCTATGCCATCGTCGATGATCCGCTTCAACTGACCGTCGGTATAGGACTGCACATCCTCTCCAGCCAGCGACGGCACCGGCGGTGACATGCGATCCGCAAACGGAACCCCCGTGTTCTGCCCGTCCAGCCCGTGACAAGCAATGCAGTAATGCGAAAAAGCTTCTTTGCCGTCAGCAACCCCGGCAGCATTGTCCTGCAGGGGGTTCTTTTCAGCTTTGTTCCGCACCGTGATTTTGTGCTTGGCCCAGCGCATCACCGCAGTCTCAACCTTGCCTGGCGGATTGGCCTTGCAGCCCACGAGCAGGATGGCGAACAAAGCCGCGCCGACCGTGGAAGGGAAGGCTCGCAACATGCGCTTACTCCACAACGTGCAGAGTCAGCGTCATCTCGCCGTGGCCAGATCCGCAAAATACAGAACAATGGCCGACAAACGTACCAGACTTGTCAGCGGTGAAGGGAATCTCGGTGGTCCCGCCTTTGCTCACTTTGCCCTCGACGCCCAGTTCTTTGAAGCGGAGGCCATGCGCGACATCGAGGCTCCTCAGCACCAATACAACCGGCTCGCCCTTGTGCACTGTGATTTCGCCGGGCGTGAATTGGAATCTCTGCGCGGTCACCTCAATGCGGCGCGGAGCGCCCTCGGTAGAGGCTGTCATAACGAACAATTGCGATGCAACCAGCATCGCGACAAAAATAGCGGGCAAGCTAGACTTCATCTTCATTGGAATCCTCATTGACTTGAGTCTTAAGTGGCGTGACATCGTGAACCCTCGCTCATTGCCCTGCGGCCTTTGTGCATGCAAGGCTTCTATCCGCATCCGGCCCATCGGCGCGGGTATCGACGCCGGGCAACAATCTGTTCTGACTCTAGACAGGTCTCCATAACAACCTGTCATAGGTCTGTAAGCCTAATGTCACCGTATTGTTGCTTTTTCATTGGCTGGAGCAGTGAGGACGAAAGCACCGAAGCGCTCTTTGAGAACGCCGCTCTGAGCAGCGGCAGAGCGAAGCTCGATTCGTGTCACCTTGAGCGAAATGACAAGCAATCGACACCCGCTAGACAATCGAGCGACACATGTTCCCGCAGCATTCGCTAAGTTATGGGAATGTTACGCGTGACTCGTCCCCCCAAACCCGGCGCATTGGCACACGCGATCCGCGCTTTCTTAATAGCGCTGGCCGCTCTCACAATTTCGCATCATGGCTCGGCGCAAGATACACCCCTCATCTCAGGGGGCGTCGGCTTTTTCACCAGCACCAGTGCCGGCAGCACCTCATATACTCCGATTACCGAGCCGGTCCTTGCCGCTCCCATCGGTCAGCACATCCTTGTCGAGTCGCGCGCTGTTCTGCTCGAGAGCATTGCGCCAAATGGAGGTAATCAGCCGGGCTACAGCCATTCGCACTTCATTGGCCTCACTTACCTCCAGGGCGATTACATTGCGTCGCGTCACCTTACCGCCGTAGCCGGCTACTATCTCATCCCCTTCAACACCTATAACGAACGACTTGCTCCAATCTGGATCGCCAATTTCTTCGATTTTCCCTTGATATTTCCTCTCGGCACCTTGTCGACCGACAGCGGCCTGGGCGGGATGCTGCGCGGCAATGCCATCCAGCGCGAAAAGTATTCGATCGACTACAGCTATTTCTATTCAGCCCGCAGCGCAAATGAGCAGTTCGGCGCTCATCGTGGCAGTGGAGGAAACGCCAACCTTTACTTGCCTCAGCGGCGCCTGGAATTGGGGCTCTCCTACGATCGTCTCCTGCAAGGGACGCAAGAGAACTTCTATGGCGCCCATGTCTGGTGGGAGCCGAGAGACACCGGCTTCCGCCTGCGTTCCGAGTTTGCCCGCGGCCATCATGCCCAGGGCTACTGGATCGAGGCCGATTATCGGATGAGGGCATTCGGCGGTGCCGAGAGCGTGGTCGGCCGTTTCGAACCCGTCTTCCGTATGCAGCAGACCTTCCGCCGCGACACCGTCGCCAGCGATGGCCTGCCGCCGGTGAATACGCAGCGAGCCGACTTTGGCCTCGATTACAACTTGCCGCACAACACCAGGATTCTTAGCAGTTATGCGCGGCAATTCTCCGCAACTGGCGATTTCAACGTCTGGGAAACAGGGATCGTTTATCGCTTCCTCTTCCCAGCCTGGAAGGGAAAACAGCAATGAGACCAAGCCAATTCCTCTTTGGCGTCCTTCTGTCGGCCTCAGTGTCGGCGCTTGCGGTTGCCGCACAGGTCAGCGCGCCGGCGACCGGGCCTGCCGGGAAGTCCGCTCCTCAAAAGAGTCAACCGCAAACCGACGGCGAGCGCGTCTTCAAACAGAACTGCTTTCGCTGCCACACCGAGCCCGAGGGGTTTTCGCCCAGCATTGCCGGCACCATTGTGCGCCACATGCGCGTACGCGCCTCGCTCAGTCAACGCGATGAAGAGCAACTGCTGAAGTTCTTGAATCCATAGTGTCGCAGTCTGTGCATCCGGCTACGGTTCTACTTCTGCGTGACTGCGCGCAGGTGAAGTTAAAACTCCGAAAAGAATCGCCGCCGTCACCGCCAGCGCCGAAATGCCCAGCATCACGCGCGGATATCCAAACTGCCCGAACAGGATCCCCGCGCCGCTGGTAGCTCCAGCCGCCACCACCGCATTGCAGAACATCATCATCGATGACGCAGTGCTGCGATCCTCGTCCGGCACCCCGCTCATCAGCAGGTTCTCCAACCCCGGAGTATTCATCCATTGAATCGCGGTGAAAGCGATGAAAAGCGGCGCAACCAGCCGATCATCCGTTGTTCCGGCCAGGCAACCCAGGGCCACGGCGGTCAGAATCTGGGTCGCAACAATTCCCTTGAGGAGCCCTAGCCTGCGGAACACGATAGGCGATAACAGCCCCAGGCCGCTCTGCACAAGCTGAGCCACGAAAAAGATCAACCCAATCCGTGCCAACGGAATGTGCCGGCCTTGCGAAAGATACACTCCGGAAAACGGTGCGAATGAAGTCAGTACTGCCGTCCACAGAATCATCGCCGGAAAGAATCGCAGCAAGAATGGATGGAGCCTCCAGCTTCGGTAGCCAGCGTCTTTTTTGATCCGCTCCTCTCCGGAGTTCTCGCGCTTTAGCGACGGGATTCGCAAGTGGATCAATGCAAACAACCCTGTCGCGGCAATTCCGCAGGCGGCCAGCAGCATCAGCCGCTTCACTTGCACCGGCTCCATCACAAACCCTGCATGGCGCAACCATAGCGGCAGATAGCCGCACACCACGCCGCCAAGCGCACTCATGCCGACGCTCGTTGAGTAGATCAGGCCAAACGCCGCCGCGCGATTCTCCTCCGATGAAAGCCGCGCCACGGCCGGCAAACAGCACACGCCGGAAAGGCATAACGCTAACCCGGCCAGAAACGCCAGCCCGATCTGTGCCGACTGCCACATCATGACGGCACGCAGCGCGCCGATGAACGGAGTCGCGATGAAGCAACCGATGAGCATCGGGCTCAGTCCGACTTTCTTCGCCAGCAAGCCAGCCGGCAACGCTCCAACAGCGGTGCCCAGCGAGAGGGCGCCGCCCACCAGTCCGATCGTCCGATCATTGAAGTGGCAATCCAGCAGGTACAAATTGAAGAGAAAATAGTAAGCGGCGATGCCGGTATGGAAGAAGAAAAAAGCTGTGTACAACACCCAGTAATCGCGGCTCAGCTTCTTCCCGCGCAGCCATGCGACCGGATCCCTCCAGAAGAAAGCGCTGTTAGCTTCGCTTGCTACGGCCCCGTCGGACTGTAGCAATTTCGCCACTACCATCCCTCCCGCACCAGCGTTTTCAATCGCTCCACGGCCCAATCCAGATCGGAGTAACGGAGTTCCATGATTTTCACCGTCATTAACTCCTCCCTCGACGCATCGTGCATGGCGAGTGATTCCTGCGATAGATGCAGCTCCCCCTGGCGCATGAAGTTTCGCGCCACGTCCCTGCGATAAGGCACAAGTTCTGCCGGCCCCTCTCCGCGCCGGTTCAGAAAAACCATAAAGTCCGCCTGAGCTTCTTGTGAACAGGCCACGTTCGGCATCGAAGATGTCGGAACCTCGATCGATGGCTGGCCGGCCGCGCGCGGCGTTAGGTCCAGCCCTTCCAACTCGGGAAAAAGTTTCGCCGCTGTCGGCCTGAAACGCACCTGATGGCAATTGCCAACCACCATCCGCGGCACTCCCCCGCCTACCAGGTGCGACAAATCGTCGGTCACATACGTCCATCCCGCCCGCGCACATGCGTACGACAGTGTCGATTTGCCCGCGCCAGAATCGCCACAAAGCAGTACTCCATGCCCATCGAGAGCTACGCATGCGGCATGAACGCCCTTTGTATACCGCGCTCCAAGGTGGAAGGCCACCATCCCGTCCAGAAAGAAATACCGCAGATACAGCGGGTGTTTCTCGGCCGCGCGAGAGATCGTAATATGCGTCCTGCTTTCCGCCAGGTCGTAGACGATGAAGTTGTTCATATCGGCCACGGAGGCTACCATCGGCTTCATAATCCGGTAAACAGGCATCGGAGGGCACTCTGTCGAGTCGCTCTCCACCACATGTACGTCCACCCGGATCGTCTTCGTATCGAACCGCTTCTCGAATGCCCCCCACCTCTCCTCGCATTGGGCAAGAATCTCCGCCGAGTTGGACCAAACCTCTGCGGGAAACCCTAATGGGTAAAAGGTTTTCTTAAGCGTGAGTTCCGGCGCCTCATTCTCATGCATGGGGAAGCTCAACGTTTGCGATGGGTCACACGCGGCCTCGATCTCTGCAATCGTCAACATCTGCGCTCGTCTCCGTGATCTGTTGAATTGGCGCGGATTGAGTCCGCGCCGCTCTTGATCAAAACTGGTACTTCGCCGCGAACTGAATGATGCGCGGATGCGGGCCGCCCAGCTCCGCGGTGATTTTGCCGAAAGACGGACTCGCAGACGGGTTTGGAAGAGTTGGATCTGTATATCCCAGGGTGTTGTTCGGATTGGCGAACTGCGGCGTGTTCGTCAGGTTGAAAAACTCCACCCGGAACCGGAATCCGCTGTTCTCCGTCACCGGGAAAAGCCGCTCCATCGCCATGTCAAGGTTGTGCTGCCCTGGCCCGCGCACAAGGCCCACGCCGCTGATGCCGAAGTCCTGGTCAGCCAGGCTCGTCCCAAACGGCGCCTCGGGCGCCCGCGTAAATGCTGCGGGATCCAGGTAGCCATTCGTCACCCGCGAAAACAACGATCCATGCGTTGAAGGATTCTTTCCGGTCGCCTGCGCTCTGGTCACATTTCCGATTAACGCGTAGATGGAGCCCGCATTGCTGTCGAACACGCTGAACGCGGCTCCAGACTGTAGGACGCCGATGCCCGAGAACTCCCAGTCGCCAAGCACATGGCGCGCGATTGGGGGAAACGATGTGAACTTCGGCGCGGACCAGATAAAATTCGCCACCACCCGCTGGTCTCGATCGTCGTTCGCAGGACCATACGACGACTCGCGCAGATTGTGTTGGTTGTTGGTCGGCAATGCCAGCTCAAAAACTTCGCTCCCGTTTTCTCCGTTCACTTCGTCCAGGTTCTTTGACCACACGTAGCTTCCCTGTAACTGGAAGCCATGCCCCATCCGCTTGGTAAGACTTGTCTGCAGCGAGTTGTAGTTTCCGATCATGACTGAATCGGCGGACATCGACCCAGGGTTGATGCCCTGAATCGGAATCCGGGCAAGCACATTGCCGATCGAATTCGTAGTCTCTCCGTTAATCGGATTCTGAGGGCTGGCAAGGGATGCCTGGTCGAATTGCAGAAAACCCGGCCGATGCAGGGACCGCGTTCCCACATATCCAACGTCCAGCAGATAGCCACGCCCCATCGCGTATTCCACGTTCAGGTTGTACTCCTGCGTCAGCCCGTCGCGTAGATCTGGGTCGGTGCCCTCGATGACTGGCGTTGAGCTGGGCGTGCGTGGGGCAAAAAGCGGAAAGCTCGACTGGGGCGGCACGAGAGGAAAGAACGGGCTCTGCAACGTTGCCGGCCCATTCGGCGACCCGCTCTGAATCTGCAACAGCGCAAATGGCGATTGCGAAAGCGTCTGTTCCACGATGTTGCCCGAGTGCTGGTCGTAGTAGAAACCGAATCCGCCACGCACCACCACAACCGGCTTTTCCATGGCCTGCCACGCAAACCCAAGCCGCGGTGAAACGTCCCCGTACGACGTCCTGTAATACCCGGGATACGAGGTCCTGGTGACTCCGTCCGGCACCGCGCCCGGGAAATTCGAAGGCACGGTAAATCCACTGAATGTTCCTGTAGCCGGGATCGGCCCTTGGAGTGCAGTGCTCGCATCGAAGTTCGCCAGTCGCCCGGTGATATCGGTCGGCGCAGCAAAGATCTCGTATCTCAGTCCCGCATTGAGCGTCAACCGGTTGGTCAACTTCACGTCGTCCTGCGCAAAGCCCGCGTAGTCCGTGTAGCGTGTGTTCCGGCGGAAGATGCCTCCTCCGGCAACGCTCAGCGACACATTGCTAAGCCCCTGGGGGCTGCCGTTCTCGGCCGCGCTCTCGCCGAGCAGGAAGTCGGCGAATGTGAAGAAGATCGCAGCACCGTCGATCAGGATCGGCTGAGTCTCATCCACTTCGTGCCGCTTCACCTCAACTCCGAAGCGGGCATTATGCCGGCCGCGAGTCCATGCGACCGTGTCCTGGTAGATGAACGAATTCGTCACCTGCCATTGCGAAGGCGTGCCGCTGTCGCCGATGGTTACCGGACCCGCCTCTATATCCGGCATGTTGGCTGTTGCATTTGCCGGGCCCGTTGTGATGCCCATTCCAACTGCCTCGGCGGTCAAAGGGTTCTCCACAGAAGAGAGCCCATCGAAGCGCATGTAGCCAAACCGCCCGATGTTCACGAGACTCGGGTTGAGAACGTGCGTGTCCGCCAGCACGAACATTGTGTTGCGGCTTAGGTCGCTCGAGCCCCACCCCGGAACGTTAGCGCCCCCGGGCGTAAATGCAGAGGCCGTTGTGGAATGGGAATAGAAGAACCGTTCAGACAAAGTATTCTTCTGGCTCAAAGTCTGGTCCATGTTGCCTGTGAACTGGTCTTCTCGATAGTGAGCTGGGAAAGAATACGTCGACTGTCCCTCGGGCAATTGGTCTGAAGCATCCGCGCCGGTGTTCGGTATCGCTACCTGCGGATTCGGTATGGCAAACTGCCCACTTGGAAGCTTCGTGTTCAGAATCTTCAGCGCCACCGGATTGATGTTGGATCCGTCGCAAGCCACCTGGGTTCCGCCCGCCACCGTCAGATAGCCGGTCGCTGGTTGGTCTGCGCTGTCCAAGTGCCCAGCGGGGCAGAACAACGCGCCCAGTGTGGCTGCGGAGCGGTCCGAGGTCAGCATGGGCAAGGTCGCCGTCACCAGATCGCCGAGGCCGTTCGCCTGAGTCAAGCCCTGGTACGCCCCGAAAAAGAACGCTCGGTCTGTCCGGATGGGTCCGCCGAGTGCTCCGCCAAATTCGTTCTGTTTCAGCTCCGCACGCGCCTGCCCATCCGCCTTGGAAAAGAAATCGTTCGCGTTAAACAGGTTGTTGCGCACGAACTCCCATGCGCTGCCGTGGAACTCATTCGACCCGCCCTTGCTGACCAGGTCGACATTCGCTCCCGTTCCGCGTCCATAGGCTGCGTCGAAGTTCGCCGTTTGTACGCGGAACTCCTGGATCGTGTCCGGCGCCGGAATCGCGGTGCCAACCTCGAAGGTTTGGGCCGTGGCGGCCGAGCTCTCAACCAGGTTGTTGGCATCAACGCCATTGAACTGAATATTGTTTGCCGTCGGGGTCGCTCCGTTTGAAGCCACGTTCTGCGTCCCGTTTCCGAGCACCGTCGCGGTCGGCAGGTCTGCCACCACGCCCGGCGCCAGGCCCATAATCTGCGTAAAGTTGCGGCTCGACAGCGGCAACGCCTGAACTGCCTTGTCGTTCACCAGCCCGCCCAGCGTCGAGCTTTCCAGGTCGGCTGTCTCCGCATCGCTGGTCACCTGCACGTTCGTGTTCTCACCCGCAACCTTCAGCGTCACGTTCAACGAACTTGTCTCGCTCGCCGTTACCGCGATCGGCTGCGAGGTGTGCTCTTGAAAGTCTTTGGCTTTTACGGTCACCGTGTAGGTCCCCGGTGATAGCAGCGGCACGCGAAAAACGCCCTCTGGCGTGGTGATCACTGAACGCGACACATGGGTCCCGTCATTCACCGTCAGCACCTCGGCATTGGCGATGACTCGATTCGAAGAGTCATACACCACACCGGTGATGGCGCCCGTCCCTGGCGTCTGGCCGAAGGCCCGCCCAACCAGGACGAGCAAAAGCATCGCCCATGCAGCAGCATTGTGTCGTAGCCAATTGCCCTTCATGCAGTTGTCCCTCAAATGTCCCTTTCGAGGAGTTGTGTTGCATTGAGGCAAAGTATAAAAAAACCGACACTGCGATTTGTTATCGCTTTGTCATTCTTCTGTATCGATGTGTGCGGATTGCAGAAAAGGGCTTGGATTATGAGTCACTTGTCACCCGAGCCGTAACCGTGCACGTCGGCAAAGCGAGGCTATCGCGGGCATGTCAACCAAGTTTGGTCATTCAAAATACAGATCATCCGAAACCGGGGATCCCGCATCGTGCGTAATTTAGGAAAGAACGATGGGAACGGATAATCTGGCATAGCACTTGTTCAGCGCTTCACGAACCGCAGCTGAGGTGAATTTCTCCTCAAACATTTGCCTCGACGCAATGCGCATTCTCCCGCGTTCCTCGTGATTTTCAAGAATTCGCTGGAGAGCATCTGCAAGAGCCACGACATTGCGTGGAGGTACCAGGAGACCGTTTCTTCCTGGAGTCACAACTTCGCGGCAACCGGGAACATCCGTGGTCACGATTGGCAGGCCTGCGGCACTCGCCTCAACGAGTACGCGCGGCAAGCCTTCCCGGTAGTAGGTTGGAAGGCAGAACACCGATGCTGATCCCAGCAGCGTGGGAACATCCTCCCGGTGACCAAGCCACTTCGCTGTCCCATCCGCCTCGATGCTTAAAAGCTCCTTGGGAGTCAGTGCGGACGGATTTCCTGGATCTGTGCCTCCGGCAAGCCACAACTCAAACTTGAGCCCTCGTCTTCGGAGGAGACGGGCAGCCTCTGCAAGCTCCAGAATTCCTTTATCGCGAATCATTCTTGCCGCACAGAAAATCACCTTCGTGCCGGGTGGTTCTGCAACGGGCCAGATCTCATCCACTTCCACTCCAGCCCCCGGAATAATGACAGTGCGCTCCTCTCGGAGCACCCGGTGCGAGACGAAATAATCGCGATCATCCGCATTCTCGAGTGCTAGAACAGCATTCGGGTGTCGAAAGCCCCATCGCAGACCAATCAGGACACCATGGAGCAAAAGTCGATAGGTAAGCCGGTCCTGTACAAAGAGGCTGCCAAGTCCAGTCACCGCGCCTAAAACAGCAGGGGTTCCGCTCATGCGAGCAAGAATGGAACCAGTCAAGACATTCTTGAGATAGACAAAATGAACCAGTTGCGGCTTCACGTTCTGCAATGTGGAGTAGATACCTCGCAATGAGCGAACAGTACCGACGAAGTGCCCATGGCCGGCCATTCCTTCAAGTTCGATATATTTCATTCCGGCATCGAGGATCCGTTGGGGATTTTCATTGGCCTCGGCTGCGATCCAAACTTCCCATCCTGCGCGCTGAACTGCTTCGGCCATAGGTAAAAAATGGCTATAGAGGAAACTTAGATTTTTAATGACCATCAGATATCTGGGCGGACTTTGACCGTTTGACATATCAGGTTTCACGGCGCCCGCTTCCGAGATCAGGGGTGGTAAACCCGGGTTTCTCGTCTTGCATCATCAGGGCACGAGTTGCGTATTGGTTACTCTTGATCCTGAAAATGCGCCAGGGAATCGATTTGATTGTCAAATAGGCGGTGGCAAAGAAAAGAGCATCAATGTAGAGCCCGAATTGCGAGTATTGGTCGTCAAAGATGACCATCAGCACCGGAAAAATTGTCAGGGCGAACAAATATAATCCCAAAACGCTGCCCGAATGCGCTTTTCGGAAGAGCAGACTATGCAGGAACCCGATGATGCCCATAATGGCCACTGAGGACCACGTTCCGTAATCAGTGACAAAGAACTTATATGCCGTATAAACATTCGTCCCAAAGGGAATGAAGATGAACTTATCGAGTCCCGGTGCGGCTGTATAAGAAAACAATCCAAGCCACGAACCAATACGGAGAAAGAACCGAAACGTATGATTCGGCGATCCAGCGTAGTCGAGCGGATGCAGCAGCACCTGGTCCAAAGCAGCGACCGGACCGACGATGTAACTAACCACAGACCTTCCCGCAAAGGTGAGCACGCTGGTCGTCGTCGATATATTCTTGTCCACAAAAAGCAGGCCTGCAAAAAGAAGAAAGAAGCCCAGGATGGGCCAGCGCGCGAATCGCATGGCGACTGCAAATCTCTCGCGCTTGGTTCTAACGAGATAAACGCAGATCAACGAAGAAAAGAGAAAGAGGAATCCTCCTCGGCCTCCGCTTAGAACACAACTGACAAAGGCAATGGTCACGGCGATCCAGGAAACTCGATCTCTACGCTCGACTTGAAACAGGGTTGCTGCGAAGATCGTCCATGTTGCGGCATACGAATACCACGGGATCGATTCGTGCCCCTCGTTGATGTTTTCAATCACGGTCTCCCGCGCTACTGCGAAGAACAGGCCACCCGCGTCACCGGCCTCGGCTGCCATAACCATCATCGCGTGTATCGAGAAACAAACGCAGACCGCCAGCAAGAGCACGACCACGTATCTCATCCAGTTTCCAGTAATCTTCGGTTTTCCTATCAGCGTAAGCCGGGTTGCAATCATTTTCTCGGGGACAAGAAAGGCGCAGAGACCGCCGAGAGAGAACAGGATCGCGCCGGCCGCAATCACACACAACGTAATCGGATGAATCGGGTTTACGTCGATCAGGTGAAGACGATAAACGACGGCTTCGAAAAACCACATTCCGCAAAAGAGAAACGGCGGATATAAGACAGAACGGCGGAGACGATAGTTCGCGAGCGCGACGATCGTGAGCGTACAGATCAGAATATCCAGGCCGATATCTTGCCCCTCCATCATGAACGGTTCAACCTCCCGAGACGTCCGTGCATTCCGTCAAGCAGAGCGCGAAGAAGCGTGGCAAAGTGGCGCAATTTGTGTTTTGCCAGAAGCGGATAGATCACGAGATAAAGCGGCAGCCGGGGCAGAAAGCTGAGCTTCCATCGGAGCCCCATGGTCCGCACGCGCATCAGGTAGATGGCGTTGCGCAACAGGTAATAGTTGCGCGTCTCCGTGTGGAGGTGCACCGGTTTCCCAAAAATACTCACCACGCCGTCGCCGACACGGTGTGTCATTCGGGCCTCGGGTACGACATAGCATCGCAGGCCCATGTTGCGCGCACGAAGCCCCCACTCGTTGTCAACCCAATCGATGAACAAATCTTCGCGCATCATTCCGACCGTCGAAAGAACCGATGCCCGAATAAGACAACCTGAGGCCATGAGGAAATGAGCCTCGACCGCAGCGGACTTGGAAAGGTCAACCGTTATGGTTCGAAGGCCCAAAAAGCTGTATCGAACGACCGGAAAAACTGAGCCGTCTCTCTCGTCGATAGAGACGGGACCGACCGCGGCCACGCGCAATCCCTCATGGATAAGTGCGCTCTCGGCGGAGAGGAGTGCCTGAACCATTCCGGCAGCCGGAACGCTGTCCTGATCGAAAAGGATGATGTGCGACGCCGCTCCAGCCAAGGCCAGGCGAATGCCCGTATTCTGCGCCGCCGCAATTCCCGTGTTTTCACCCTGCGCTGTGTAATGGATCAGGACCTTGAGATTGCCAGGCAACAGTTCCTCTTCGGAGACGAGCTCATCGACCGGCGTATTGTCGACGACGAAGATGACATTGACCTGATCCTCCAGGCTCCGCATCAGGCCCTGGAGTGCGTTGCGATCCGGACGGTAAAGGACAACAATTGCGGCTACCAAATCGCCTCCACAACATTCGGGCCCCGCACAAACTCAATCCAGAGCAATCTCATCGTGCTGGCCACCGCAACTAAGCGACGCTCGTGAGCGCGCGATGCACGGCGTAGCGTTCCTCAGCAGATAGGGCGTGACGCCATACGATCAATCCAAAAAATGCAAGCACGCAGCACGCAACGGGCAATCGCGTTGGCAATCCGCCGAGCATTGGCGCAATTGCAACCGCGCCAGCACCCGCGCAAATCATCCCGGCGACAGGCCACAAGATTCGATTTCGCAGGCCAATCAAGTGATCCGCGACCGCAAACAACAGGATGCAATCGACGGTGACGCGCAGTAGCCAGGCAACTGCCGTGCCAACGATTCCGTAGTGCGCTGTCAGATACCAAACCGTGGCCAGGTAAGGCGGCAGTTCCATCAAATGCAGCTTTCCCGTGATGTCCGCACGCCCCTTGCCTTGAATCAACGCAAAAGGGATCGCCGCCAATCCGTTCGCCAACACCCCCAGGCTCAGGATTTGCAGCACCCGCGTGCTGTGAGTTGCAAAATCGGACCCGAGCCACAGCTGGAGGAAGTTCTGGCCGAATACGATCAATAAGAGAGAGACGGGAAAGAGAAACAGACCCGTATACTTTGCCGCTCGGCGGTAAAGCTTTGCTCCGCGAATCCGGTCCGACGCCATAGCCACCGAAAATGCCGGGAACATGACCCCGACCAGTGCGCCCGGCACAATCAGCAACTTGGTCGCGACCTCGAAAGGAGTCGCATAGTACGCAACAGCGGCGAGAGAAAGTATGCTCCCGATCAAGAAGCGGTCCACGTAGACCATCAACGGTGAAACGATATTCGACACCGTCATCCATCCGCCAAAGGTAAAAAGAGGACGCAGCAGCGCCTTATCGAAAGCAAATCGATCGCGCAGAGCCGGCATCTCGCGCAGAGCCAGAGTAATGAAGGCGATGAGGAAGAGACCGCGCGCGAAGACAATGGCGCCAATCAGAGCCGTAAGGCTGTTGGTAAACGGCAGCACCGCAACGGGAGCAAGAAACATGGCAATGCCCATCGGGGTCCTCACGATATTAAGCAAGCCAAATTTCTGCTGCGCTTCAAGAATCCCCCTGAATCCCGCAGTACTGATGACAAGCGGGACTGCGATGCTAAGAAGGAACAGTGAGTGCAGCGTCTCCTGTTGCAGGCCAAGTGGAATCTTCAGCAGAGTGTGCGTCAGCACGGGAGAGATCGCGGCCAGCACAACTGCGCCCACCAGTCCCATCACCGCCATGATGCCGTTTGCTGTCCAGACAATGGCCGGCAAATCGTCCTGACGGCTTCGTCCCAGTCGCTGGGCGATCAGGTTGGTCATGGCTCGTCCAAGCCCGAGATCGAAAAGGCTAAAATACCCGACGACCATCCACGCAATCGTAAGAACTCCGAAGCGATCCATCCCAACATGGCGAATCAGCAAGGGAATGGCAAACCACGCCACGCCCATCGGCGCGACCTGCCCAACCAGATTCCAGACCGTATTGCGAGCCAGCAATGATCCATGGGTCAGCTTCGCGACCGCGCTATCCTCGGCGCCTTCAGTCGCGGCGGCATCCCTCGGTTTAGTCGCGTCCAGCATATTGATCCCTTGGTTTCTGCCGAAGTGTCTCCCGGATCCTTCATCGTCCTGCGAGAGACCATGACATCTTCAGGCTGTGCTCGGTTTCTTCACTGTCAAGGCTCGCCTCAGCAGAGCGATTTTTCCAGCTGCGGCGGGGTCTTCCATTACGCGTTTGAAACCGGCCTGCGCCAGTGCGAGAAAGATCCCGAAGAAGAATCCCAACACTGTGGCCCCGATCACGATCAAGGTGCGCTTCGGGAAGGAGCGCTTGTCGGGAGGAACAGCAGGGTCGACGACCTGAATGATCGCGCCTTCTTTGGCCTCATCCAGCTTCGCTATCTCGAACTGCCGCGCAAGGATTTCAAAAATTGTTTCGTTGTATTTCACATCGCGCAGCTTGCGGACATATTCCATGCCGGCCTCTGGAACCCGGCCTTTGGGGACGATGAGGTCGTTGCCGCCGCTATCTTCAGAACCGCCCAGCTTGGCCAACTGCGCGCGCAGGGCATCGAGCTCCCGCTGTGCCTGCACCAACTGGGCGTTTTCGCCGGTTGCGTAGGCTTGCATCCCCTGAATCTGAACTTCCCTCGCGGTGATCTGCGCGCGGAGAGCCGCGCCAGATTCGATCAAGGCGCGTGCCTGGCTGTCGATCTGAATCACCCCGGTGGTCTGTTCAGTGCGCATCAGCGCCTCTTCGGAGTCAGCCAGCTTGTCCTTCGCCTGCTCCAGCGCCCGCTCAAAGAAAAGTCTGCGCTGCGAGGCTTCAGTGATGGCCAGATTCTGCGAGAGATCTCGGAACTGCTCGACGTAGCCGTTCGCCAGTTCAGCTGCGCGGTTCGGATCCGCATCCACCACGGAGATGCGGATCAGGTTATCCTTGCCGCTTCCGTCCACGGTGGCGCGGTGCTCGAACTTCTTGCGAGCATCGGATGGATATCGTGCCTTGTATTCATGCATGAGTTCGAAACGCTGCACCATGGCGTCTTCGACTGTGCGGCTTTTCAGCATGCCAACGATTTGATCGCTGGGATTCCTAAAACTGACCCCTCCGCCTGCCAGCGCGGCAAGGCCGCTCAAATTGCCCAGCTGTGCCGCGAATGCTGCGCCCAGCGAAGAACTCTGCTGTGGTGGCAACAGGGTCACCGTAGCCGTGTAGCGCTTGGGCAGCAGCAGCGAGATCACGATGGCCAGGATCGCGAAGACCGCGGTGACCCAGATGACGAGCCGCTTCCGCTCGGCAACGACGATCAGGAGATCGAGCAGAGAGATCTCGTTGTCCTCCTCTGCGGCGCGCCCAGTCGCGGGCACGGCGGGAACAGAACCGGCTTGCTCATTCAGTTCGCGAAATGGAGTTTCGGTAGTCATCGGCTCCTGCCCGATCGGCGACTTCCGCGCGTCCCTGCATTTGTCACGCGCCGAGCGGCAAATCCACCTCTATCGAAGAATGTTCACCGCCGCGGCGCCCAGCGCGAATTGCGAGAAAACCTGCGACCAGTCGATCACGCCGCGCAACGCTGAAGGCCTTAGGCTCTTCTCCGGGACAACGATGGTATCGCCGGGATTGATGCGCAGGTTGTTGAACTCGCCGCCCCCCCATACTGTTTCTGCTTTGGCGCGGCTCACCACCTCGCCGTCCGCGCGGATGATGAACTCATGTCTCCCATCGGCGTCCCGGTTCGATCCCCCTGCGAGTTGCAGATATGCGCCGGTTCTTTTCCCCGGCGCGTACAGAAAGGAATTCTGATCGTAGACCGCGCCGACTACGTTGACCGTGGCGGGAAGCGGCGGGACGACAAAGCGGTCGCCGTCCTCCATCGGGATGTTGGGGATGCTGTTGGCGCCGCTTGCTTCCGGGGCAAACGTCAACACCACGCGACCTGTGGCTCGAATTTGCCGTAGGCTTGCCAGCAGAGTCTGTTCGCTGTTCTGGGCCGAGGCGGCGCTTGTTAAGTCCTGCACCGAGCTCACCGACGATGAGATCATGGCCAGATTGCCGCGCTGGATCTGCATGTCCAGGCTCTGCACGTATTCGTCAATCCGGGCTTGTTGCAATGCGCGCGTGGATTCGCGCGTGAACTCCGAGCCGTAAAGGTAGGCATCGGCGGTGAGGCCTCCGGCGCGATTCACCAGATCGCGTAGCGTTTCTCCGGGCAGGACGGTATACACGCCGGCGTGGGCAAACTCACCGTCCAGCGTAACTGTCTTGGTTTGGTGGGCCACTGGCACACGGATATCGGCCTCCGAAAAGATGGAAACGACGTCGCCCGCCTCAAGTTCGAGATCCTGCGAAGGATCATGCTGCAGTACGAGCTTGCCCAGGTCGAACGGAAGAAGAACGGTCTTAAGCGTTCCCATGTCGAGACGTTCGATGACGGCATAATCCCAATCGATCTCCGGCGCCGGGGTCTGAATCCCGGTGCGCTGCGCAGGCGGCAAGAATCGGTTGGTGCTAGTGGAAGAAGATTGCGCGGCTGCCAGAGAAGAGCTGCCCGCGCGCTGCTGGGCACTCAGGCTTTGGTTCTGCTGCAAACCAGTCTGCCCTTGCTGATTCCCAATTTGTCCCTGCAGGTTCCCAGACTGCCCTTGCTGACTCCCAATCTGTCCTGGCAGATTCTCAGTTTGTCCCTGCTGCTCCGTGGGTTGCCGCAGATTGTCGATGCCGGGTATCTCCTCGAACTCCGGGGCCGGCAGTCCAAGCTGTGCCCGTCTCCACCAGTAATCTCGCGTGATCAACGATTCCTTGTCCGGAATCAGATCGCTGATGCGCATGCCGGGGTGCCAGGCGAAGCGCCCCGGATTTGCGGTATTTCCCCTGAGGGTCACGGTCTTCCGATAAACGGGCGTCATCGAAAGAACACGCACCAGGTCGCCGTCGGCCGGCAAGGTAGCCAGGCCGGCGTCGTCGTAGGCCACCTCCATGGCGCGGCGGCCGCTATGATCCTCAATACGCTCAATCGAGATGCGCGCTTGCGCCGCCACCGATGAAACGCCCCCGGCATTGGCCAAAAGCCCGGCCAGCGACTCATCCGCCCGCAACTCATAGATCGCAGGATTGCGCACGCTGCCGGTAACTGCCGCTTGGGGGCCAGACGGCGGAATGAAGATCACGTCGCCGGATTCCAGTTTCACGTCCTTCGATTTATCGCCATGAACGAGCAGCCCGTAGAGATCGAATTCGGTCACGACCGCGCCGCCGCGGCGTAACTGAATGCGCCGCATCGAGCCTTGCACCGAGGGGCCGCCGCTCGAAAATAGCGCGTCAACCAGCGTACTAAGCGAGCTCACGGTATAGACGCCGGGACGCCGCGCCTCTCCGGAGACATATACCTGGATGGCCCGAATCTGGCCCAAATCAACGGTCAGGTTGAAGTTATGATAGACGCGCCCGATCGCATCACGCAGATGCGCTTCGATATCCGAAAAGGGCATCCCCGCCAAATGCACCGGACCAACCTGGGGAAGGAATATCTCCCCGGAACGGTCCACGCGCACGTTGCTCTGGAAGTTCACCTGCCCCCACACGCGTATGCGCAGTGCGTCGCCTGGTCCGATGACGTAATCGGAGGGAACCGGAGTCAGGTCCAGTGGCGCAAAGGTCGATGGCACGCTGCTGAACAGGCTCGCTCCGTAAACAGGCAGAATCTGGCCAGTGGTCGAGAGCACGAACTTTTGGAATTCAGTCAGCGGTTCCGGCGGAAGCTTGACCGGCTGCATCTGACCCCGAGTGGGAGCCTGCCTGGAAAACTGCTCGACATCGGAATAATTATTGTTGGGGCTCCGGAATTGATCAACGGATTCTCCAGCCTGCAAGGCGTGCAATTCCGGAGTCAGAAGCGAACCGCTTTCTTGCTGGATCTGACTGGAGCACTCCTGGGTATTCGCCAGTAAGGGATCGGAACAGTCAGGCAAACTCGGGCTCTGCCCTCCTGCTGGATTGCCATTTTGCGATGGCAGCTGCGCGCACATCGCCGTCGCAACACAAGATATCAGGATAAGTAGGCCTATCTGACGTATCTTGCCGGCCCGCGATGCGGGGCGATCGTTGGAGGAGCCTTGACGGTGCCCTCCCGTTTTCAATTCGCGCTCACAATCACCCATATCCAGGTTACCGATGCGTCATTTGTTGTTCGTATGCAAAGAAGAAAGGAAGAACAAGATCACCCGCTCATGCGCTGGCCAGGGAATGTCAGCAGCGACGCCATTGCTATATCCACTCAAGAGCCCAGCATCAGGCTGTCCTTAGTAGATGGGACGATTCGAAGATGTTTGTAACTGAAATGTCATCTTCTTGTCTGAACTCATCTGCTTTCACATTCAATCGATTCTGTTCCGGTTATAGTGAGTCAGATTGTTCAGAGGGAACTTCTTTAAGTTATTACGCGTTCCTTTTTTTCTTGATGCAGCAAGTCTCAAAGATCGCAGAGTCACTTCTCGTAATGGACGACGGCGCGAGCATTCAAATCGACACCGTCGACAAATCGAGAACCACTCGACAGCTTTTCTACCCAGGGGAATCTGTCGCACAATCACCGGCTCCATCCCTGAGAGGGTCGTTTGAGCGCCGAAGTATCTGCCTCGGAGTTTAAGGAATTCCTACGATGAATCAATCTGCGCAGCAGTGTGCCCGCGATGGCGCGGAGGGGATCGAAGAGCTGACGCCTGCTCAAGAGCTTGAATTAGAAGAACGTTCTTCGCCCTACCTGGTCCCAAAGCGGCCGAGTCCGTGGGCGCAGTCGAGCGCCAAGCGCATCTTCGACTGCCTCTGCGCGCTATCGGCGCTGCCTTTGCTGGTTCCGGTCTTCCTCGTAATCGCGCTGTCGGTGCGTCTCACATCTTCCGGTCCAGTTTTCTTTTTACAGAAGCGCATGGGCCGTCACGGCCGGATATTTACCATTCTGAAATTCCGAACGATGATCCACGCTACGCACAAAGCCCATCACCCGGTCACCACGGCCTGCAACCAGCGCTTTACTCCGGCGGGCTCATTTCTGCGTCGCTGGAAGCTCGATGAGCTGCCCCAGTTGTTGAATGTGCTGCGGGGAGATATGAGCCTGATAGGCCCGCGTCCCAAGATTCCAGAACATGTAATTTCCAGTCTCACGTGCCGGCCCGGGATCACGGGCGCGGCCACGATCGCTTTCGCACTCGAGGAAGAGCTCCTCGATCGCGTGCCCATGCATTGTTTGGAATCCTGGTATCACCACGTCGTCCTTCCAGCTAAATGCCGGATCGACGTTGAGTACATGGCCCACGCCACGTTTCTTTCCGATCTCAAGCTTATCTTCGACACTATATTGCGCCGTTGGGACAGCTCCCTCATGGAAGGGCTGCTTAACATCGGGGCATTTGAGGCGGAAGATGGAATGTCGCTCTCAACACCGTCCGATCCGAAGGCCGTTACAATGCGCGCGCTGATTCCACCCGGCGTCGATCGTTCCGCATCTGCTGACTGATTCGTGGATCTCACAGGGAGTTCAATTGTGTTCAGCGAGGAATCAAGATAGCCGCGAAACCTGACGCGGCCGCACGATTGTCTCCATTTCCTCCGCAAATTGTCATCCTTTTGTCAATTCTGGCGGCCTGCTGTCCGAAATGTCTTTGGATCGTCGACAATACAGCCAGAAAGGTCTTCAGATATGGTTAATGCGATGGAAATGGCGCCTGAAACGCAAAGCCGTACTGCTCCAATCGTCAACCTGGGCCTGATCCTGATCGTCGAAGACGATCCACGCATGCAGCGCACGCTGGAACGCACCTTCGCGCAGGAACATTATCAAACGGTCATTGCAGGCGACGGGCAGAGCGGACTCGACTTGTTCCGCAGCGAACGCCCGCTTGCAGTGGTGCTCGACCTCATTCTGCCCAATATCTCCGGGCGCGAATTGTGCCGTCAGTTCAAGCAGATTTCGAGCGAGACACCGGTTATCGTGTTGAGCGCAATCAGCGAAGTGGCAGACAAGGTCCTCCTGCTCGAGCTCGGCGCCGACGATTATGTTACAAAGCCCTTCAGCCCGCGCGAATTGACCGCGCGCGTGCAGGCCGCGATTCGCCGCCAGCGCAGGCCCTCCCAGCAAGACACTTTCCGCTTCGGCGAATGTGAAGTTGACTTCAAGAAAATGACGGTGCTGCGAGCGGGCCAGCCGGTTGTGCTCACGGCCCATGAATTCAAGCTCCTGAAGTTTTTCACGGAAAATGCCGAGCGCGTACTCACCCGCGACGTCCTGCTCAACGAAGTCTGGGGGTACAACTTCTATCCGACCACTCGCACGGTAGATAATCAGATTCTGAAGTTGCGCCAGAAGCTGGAGCCGGATCCTGCGAACCCGAAGCATCTGCTGACGATCTACGGCGCAGGATACAAATTAGTACCTTGATCAAACAGCCGATCGTCCCCCAGCGACCGACACTTCCGCGGGAGTAGAATTCGTGCGCGAGAAACTCGGCGTTCGTACGCACATTTTGCTGGTGGTGGCGATGGCTGTAATCATCGCGGTTGTCACCGGCCTCAGCCTCCTGCTCATTCGTCATCACCTGCGCGATCAGGTCACTACCGATCTTTCGATCGATCTCGGTCACTCCGTCGTCGCGTTCAAGAATCTTCAGGCAGAGCGCCTCAAAACGCTTGAACACGAAAACGAGTTGCTCTCTCAACTGCCAACCCTCAAGGCATTGATGACGAGTGGCGACGATCTGACCATTCAAGATGAATCGGCGGAGTTCTGGCGTTTGAGCGGGGCGGATCTCTTTGTCCTCGCCGACCCCAGCGGCCGCGTTGTGGCGGGGTACACAAGCAATGCAATGGTAGACGCGCCGCTGCGCGTCGGTGTGAAGGCCCTGCTGGCATCGCCAGACAAGCACTACCTCATCGACGGCGGATCGCTCTACGCATGCTCGCTGCAGCCTTTGTATTTCGGAAACGATCAGGATGGAACGCTTCTGGGATATGTTGTCAGCGGCGTTTCCATTGAGCGCACGGTGCGCGAAATCAGCCAGCCCATCGGCGCCGAAGCCGCCTTCCTGAGCGGCGGGCAGGTTGTCGCCAGCACTCTGCCGGATGCCGATCAGGCGAGCCTGGCGCATCAATCGTCCTCTCTTTCGGGGACCGGCGAGGCGCCTGCATCGGTGATGCTGGGCAACGCGCGCTTTCTTTATGCCAGAGAGGATCTCTCCGCTGCCTCAACATCTCCTTTGCAGCTCGTGGTGATGAAGTCGTTCGAGCCCGCGGAGCGCACCATCAACGACATTAACCGCATGGTGATGATCGTCGGTTTGCTCGCGCTTCTTTCGGGCACGGCGTTGATGATCGTCGTTTCGCGGCTGGTCACGCGCCCGCTGGAAGAGCTCTCAAGAAGCGTTCACGCATTTGCGCTCGGCGATGTGAGGCACACGGTTCCAGGCCACGGCACGCAGGAAGTGCGCGAGCTAAGTTCGGCCTTCTCGCAGATGCGCAGCGAAATCCAGAAAGCCAACCGTGCGGTGCTTGAGTCGGAACGGCTGGCGACCATCGGCCGCATGGCAAGTTCGGTATCGCACGATTTGCGCCATTATCTCGCGGCGATTTATGCCAATGCGGAGTTTCTTGCGTCCGATCGCTTCTCTCCGAAAGAGCGCGCCGAGATTTTCGGCGAGATTCGCGCAGCAGTGGGTGGCACAACCGAAATGCTGGAGTCGCTGCTTATCTTCAGCCGCACGGGCGCCAACGTCAGGCGTCAGCCCGAACTGATGGCGTCGATTGTCGAACGAGCGACAGCGCTGGTGCGAACGCATCCCGACGCTGATGGCGTAAAACTTGTGACGAGCCTCGGCGAGCCTTCTGAATCAGCCGCGGAAGTAGATGGCAAGCAAATTGAACGTGCGATCTCCAATTTGCTTTTGAACGCATGCCAATCGGCGCGCTTCGTCGGCGCCACAGCCAGCGTTGCAGTAACTCTCCAGTCTCGCGATCGTGAAATTCTTGTCAACGTAACCGACAATGGCCCCGGCGTTCCAAACAAGATCCGCGAGAGTCTCTTCGAACCGTTTGTGAGCGAGGGAAAGCAAAAAGGCACGGGCCTTGGCCTGACCCTGGCTCATTGCATCGCTTTGGAACACGGAGGAGGAGTAGTTTTGCTCAGCAGCAAACCCGGCGAAACGATCTTTCAGATGAAGGTGGCCCGCGCAGTTTCGATTCAGAATGGAGCGGACACATTGGTGCGCGGCCCACAAAAAGAGGTGATCGAAAATGAAAAGGTTCGAACATGAGCGTAATTCGCATTCAGGCGTAGGCCTTCTCGGCAAGGGTGCGGCTTTCGTTCTGCTGGTCTTGGTCGCGGCTTCCATGCTCGACGCGCAGACTGCGACCCAGGCCGACGTCGCAGACAAGGTAGCGCAACTCACCGACGCCATGGCTCGCACGCAGGCGCAGCTCGAGCGCTCGCAGCACGATCTCGATCAAATGCGCCAGCAACTGGTTGAATTGCAGCGCGAGATGGGGGCGAACGGATCCGCGGCATCGGCAACTTCACCTGCGGCGCCCGATCAGGCTGGATCGCCTGCTGCGTCTTCTGCAGACGCGTCCGATTCAACCGCGGGCGCTATTGACGATCTGCGCGAGCGCCAGGCGTTACAGGAATCGGAGATTGCGACTCAGGAGCAAACCAAAGTCGAGAGCGAGTCAAAGTATCCGGTGAAAGTTACGGGGTTGTTGCTGATGAGCGGTTTCATAAACTCTGGCGCAGTCGACGCGTCCGCGACCCCGTCAGTCGCGGTCGGCGGTCCCGGCAGCGCTGGCGCAACCGTCCGGCAAACGGTTCTCGGATTCGACGCGCGCGGGCCGCATCTTTTCGGTGCCAGCAGTTTCGCCGATCTTCGCGTGGATTTCTACGGTAGCCAGGCCTCAGGTGCGCCTGCAACAAGCTACTCCGGCTTCTACAACACAAGCTCCGCGCTGCGGTTGCGCACGGCTCATGCCGGGCTCGACTGGGACCGAACGCAGATCTACTTCGCTCTCGACCGCCCCATCATCAATCCCGACACGCCAACATCTCTCACGGCGACAGCCCTGCCGGCGCTTGCTTGGTCGGGAAATCTTTGGACGTGGAATCCGCAAGCCGGCATCACCACGCATTTCGCGCCCAATGGCTCCTCGGGCATACAGTTGCAGGCCGCAATCATTGACACGGGCGATGCGCCGCTCACGCCCGCCGTTGCGCCCTCCTTAACCGTCACCTATGTGCCTCCGACAAGCGCGGAGCAAAGCTCAAAACCTGGAGTTGAAGCGCGCGTTTCATGGTTCGGTCCGGGGCAGGACGACAGCCGTATGCACATCGGCGTTGGAGGCTACTTCTCCGAGCACGACAGTGCACTCGGGCGAAACTACGATTCCTGGGCGTCGACGCTCGATGCGCGGCTGTCGCTGGGTTCGCACCTTGAGCTGACCGGAAACTTCTATCGAGGCGCGGCCCTCGGTGGCCTGGGAGCGGGTGGCTATAAGGACTTCGTCTACAGTCCAAACATGATCTCTGGTGGCTACTATTTTCGGCCGCTCGACGATGTGGGCGGATGGGCACAACTGAAAGCGAAAGCCACCGAGCGTCTTCAGTTCAATGCTGCCTACGGAATGGACAATGTTTTCGCTGGACAGCTCCGCCGGTATTACGTCAGTGGGGGTTCGATGATTCAAAATCTTGCGCAGAATCGCACCTTTACCGGCAACGTAATCTACAGCCCGAGCGCCTACTTGCTTCTCTCGGTGGAATACAGGCGATTGCAGAGCAACCCAGTCCAGGACATCGGCGCTGCAAGCAACATCATTGGAGTCGGCGCGGGGTATAGATTTTGATGCCTCGGAGCACATGGTTGCGCTGGCTTCTTTGTGCCGCACTCGCAGCACCAGGAGTCGCACGCGCGCAAGACCAACCGTCCGAAAAATCGGCGGTCGATCTGCGTTTTCGCGTTGCCTCATCCCTCCCCGGAAATCATCGCGCGGTGCCCGCTGTCGCATGGCTAACGCCGCTTGTGGGAACGAGCGTTCCGCCGTTTACCTCACAGGGGCACTACACACTCTTGCAAAAGAACCGCATGTTCATTCCGCATTTGCAGGTAATCCCTGTCGGCGCTGTGGTCCAGTTTCCCAACGCCGATCCGTTCTATCACAACGTGTTCTCGCTCTTTGAAGGCAAGCGCTTCGATTTGGGCCTCTATGAAGCCGGGTCGAGCAAGTCCGTCACATTTCAGCGCGAAGGCGTCTCGTATATTTTCTGCAATATTCATCCGGAGATGAGCGCCGTGATCGTCACTTTGTCATCCCCGCTCTACTCCATCGCCGACTCTTCCGATGCATTTGCGCTGCACGGAATTCCACCCGGCGCCTACAGGTTGCACATCTGGATCGAAGGTGTTCCGCAGTCCTTTCTCGAAGGCCTGGGGAGAAACCTGCACGTCTCCGGCCACGATCTGGACCTCGGGACCATGACTGCGCCAATTGCCAAGTCGCACGACATGCCGCATATGAACAAGTACGGCAATCCTTACAACACGAAGTCACCGACCACGTATTAGGCTTGCGTCTTATCGATCCGGCTTGATCTGTTCCGGATGGTTCCGTCCCCACGGCCGACCCGAAACGCGAACCGCAAGCCCCCTTCCGTGCATCTGATTGATAGACGGAATAGGCTCGGAGCCTTGGGAGATACGCGATGAAAGCTGTGGTGCTCAACGAATACGGTGGCCCTGAAAAGCTGAAGTTCGAAGAAAACGTTTCCGACCCATTAACTGGCGGCAATACCGTGCTCATCGCGGCCACCGCCGCGAGCGTGAATCCCATCGACTGGAAGTTGCGTTCAGGGATGGCGCAGAAGATGATTCCGTTATCGTTCCCGGCCATTCTGGGCCGCGATGTCAGCGGCATCGTGCGTCAGGTGGGCGCGAACGTAAAGCATTTCAAGCCCGGCGACCGCGTTCTCGCGCTCACCAACAAGACCTATGCCGAGTTGGTTTCCGTCGACGATTCCGACGTGACCCATCTGCCCGATGGCGTTGACCTGGCCGACGCGGCCGCGATCCCCTTGATCTCGCTCACCGGCGATCAGCTTGTGCGCCTCGCCACCAACGTGCAAAAGGGTCAGGTCGTTCTCATCACGGGAGCGCTCGGCGGCGTTGGGCGCGCGGCCGTCCACACTGCGAAAAAAATCGGCGCGCAGGTGATTGCAGGCGTTCGCGGCCGGGAGCTGGACGACGCCCTCTCTCTCGGCGTCGCCGGAGTGCTCGCGATTGACGACGATCAAGCGATTGAAAACTTCCGCCTCGTCGATGCAATTGCGGATACCGTCGGTGGGGATGTTGCCGCCAGGCTCATCGCGAAGGTTAAGCCCGGCGGCTCCTTCGGCTACGCCACAATGTTGCCGGAAGGTGCTGCGGCAAAAAATCCCACTGTAAAGACTGCGCGTGTCCAGGCCAAGCCCGATCCATCCAAGGTGCGCGAGTTTGCCGACGACGTGCGCGATGGCAAATTCGTTCTGCCCATTGGCCGCCGCTTGCCACTGCGCGACGCGGCTGAAGCACATCGACTCGGAGAAAAAGGCGGCATCGGCAAGATCATCCTTCTCGCGCCCGGCGCCGCGAGCTAGAAATGCTGGGCCCTAGCTCCGGGCGGAAGAGTTTCAGCCGTGCCTGGGTTTCTCCTCGCCCCGGCCTCTATCAATTACGGAACCAGAAAGCCGCCGTAGTACTCCTCGCTGTTGGCGCTACTTGGCCCGATCAGGAAGATGTCGCCGCCAAGTCCACTGGGGAAGACTGCCAATGCAACATCGCCGGCGCTATTCGTTGTCACAGTGATCTCCGGGCCCTGGCCGTTGCCGAGCGGATAGCTGCCGGAGCCGTCATGGAGATCCGTTTCTACCGCTCCAACGGCCGTATTCACCGGTCCTCCAGTAAGAGTGAATGTGAGGGTTCCGTTCGGTGAGGGAGAGTTCGAGTAGGTGACAGTTCCGTTCGTCGAGGCGGCTGCGCCGGTGTTGAGTGTCGTGACTGTTCCGCCCAACAAAGTCGACATGTAGTTCGTTCCGTAGTTGGTGCTGAAAGCGAAAACTTCGTTGGCATTGTAGGTGCCAGTGTAGAGCTGGAAGTCGCCCACCCAGGCTCCCGATTGGGGGAACTTCGCCATCAGGCTGCCGTCTCCGCTCCCGTCAGTGCTCACGCTGCCAATGGACAAACAGATGGACTGGGTTAGATAGTTCGAAAAAGTGCAAAATTCGACTGCAAATGTCTGATTGGCCGTCGCTCCCGCGAGCTGAACCGCGACATTGCCCAACGTGTCGACGGTCACTTGTCCGATGCTTGAATTGTTGTCGGCAAACGGCGCCTGGTATTGCAATGAGGCGGTGGGTGGAGGCGCAATCGTGGCGAATGTGAAGGTGTCTGCGCTCGCCATTGCCGTTCCGCCAGAGCTGGTAACCCCGCTCACCTTGACGGTATAGGTTGTGCCCGCGACCAATGGCGCCGACGGGGTAAAGACGGCCGTGTTGTCGCTGGAAGTATAAGTGACCGTTCCGGAGACGGCGCCAGATGAATCGGTCACCGCGACGTTGGTCGTATTCACCGTGCTTGCAGTGGCTGCTGAAGAGAAGACGATTTGGATCGTCGAATTCAGCGCCACGTTCGTAGCCGCATTGGCCGGCACGGTGCTTGAAACCGAAAACGTGCTGCTCGAAGGACTGCCAGGATTCGAAGGCGAGCTGGGTGTTGTCGTAGAAATGCGGTTACTTCCGCATCCGGCCAGAAGTGCGGAGAAGATGGCAATGGAAGATGCTGTGAGACTCGAGGAAAGTAATCTACGGTACATGGGCCTACCTTGGGAAGCAATCTATCTACGTAGCCGTTATGTCATCGGCTCTTACCTGTTATGTCCGACCCGAAATCAGCCCGGAACTCCGCGACGGATTCCGCGCCCGGACTGAAAGTACACAACCTGCGCATTGAGATGTTTCTCGGCGATAGTACGGTTGCCCCATCCGCGCCGATGCCGAATTCCCAGTATTTCCAGCTCCGCTAACCCAGCTGACTCTGGTTTTCTGTCACGGGCCCCGCCCTCAGTGCGCGATTTACTGCGCGGAAACCGAGGCTCCGAGGGGCTTGGCTAGCTTGGCGTGTCGCGCGCGATCGAACGCGTGTCGAGGAGTTTAGGCCGTGACGCGTTCTGCTCCGGCAACTGGTCCTGCAGAACCATCATCAGCAGTGATTTATCCACGCGGATGCGGTTTTTGTAGCTGATGTAGCCGAGCTTTCTAAAGCGATTCATGAAGAAGCTGACGCGTGACCG
>CAZVYV010000007.1:0-31912 GCA_964630985.1 uncultured Occallatibacter sp. | reverse complement strand
ATGATGCGACGCGCGAGGCCCTCGACGATGGCGGTTTTGCCAACGCCGGGCTCGCCAATCAGGACGGGATTGTTCTTGGTGCGGCGGCTCAACACTTGAACGACGCGGCGAATCTCCTCGTCGCGGCCGATTACCGGATCGAGCTTGCCACGGCGCGCAAGTTCCGTAAGGTCCTTGGCATATTTTTCCAGCGCCTGGAATTTCTCTTCCGGATTCTGGTCGGTCACACGCTGTGAGCCTCGCACAGCGGTGAGCGCCTGCAGAATGGCCTCATGCGTCGCGCCGGCCGCAACCAGGACGTCGCGCGCGGGATCGCTCTTGAGATGCGCAATGCCAAGCAACAAATGCTCGGTTGAAACATACTCGTCTTTGAAGTTCTGGGCCTCTTTAAAGGCCTGCTCAAGAACCTTGTTCATGGCCTGGCCGAGGCTGGGTTGTGAGGCAACTCCGGCCACTCGCGGCAGTTTCTGTTCGATGCCGCGCAGGTCGCTCTCTAGATGTTCAATGGGCACACCGATCTTCTCGAGCACGGAAGGCACCACGCCTTCGCGGTCTGCGATGAGCGCGAGCAGCAGGTGCACCGGCTGAAGTTCAGGGTTGCTGAGCTCGGCGGCGCGCGACTGTGCCTCCTGGATCGCCTGCTGCGTTTTGACCGTCAATTTTTCCCAACGAATGGCCATGAAAAACAGCTCCCAGCTATTAGCTTTTAGCCTCTAGCTTAATTCGGGAATACCCGGCATCGTATTGAATACCAGCATTCCGCTCTGAAAATGATGAAAAAACGCCGGGCAGGGAATTGCAACCCCTCCCGGCGCGCCGATGCCCCAAACGCGAGGCCGGCTCTAACAAACTCAGCCAGTAGCTGAATGCCTATGGCTGAATGTCGATGGCTACTTTATGCCGCCAGCGTCTGATTCACGTTTACCTTGATCTGCTTCGGTTGCGCTTCGGGCTTCTTCGTGAGTTCAAGCTTCAAAACGCCGGCGTTGTAGCTGGCCGCAACGTTTTCGGTGTCGACGGTGGAGGGCAACGTGAACGCGCGATAGAAGCTGCCATAGCGCCGTTCGATGCGATGGAAGTTCTCTTCCTTTTCTTCCTTATCGAACTTGCGCTCACCTTTGACGGTCAACGTGTGGTTTTCCACGCTTACGTCCAGGTCTTTCTCTTCGATCCCCGGCACTTCGAGCTTCAGGATGACCTTCTTTTCGTCCTCGTAAACGTCAACCGCAGGGATGAAGCTTGCCGTGGTCAACGTGCCTTCGCCTTCGTTCAGATCACGGTAGAGCGTGTTGAAGCGATTCTGCAAAGCCACGACTTCGCGGAACGGGTCCCAACGAGTGATTGCCATAATGAGTTCCTCCAGATGGATTGGAAATTTGTAGGTGGGGTCAGGGCCTCGGGGCCCAGCCACTCAGCCTGTTTGATGGAACTATAGCATAAATGATTCACAAAATATGAGCATATTACGCTAATATTATGACTATTCACATATTTTATTCAAAATAAACATCTTATGACTTCCGTGGACTCCACGACTGTTCGACAAACCCACCGAAGAGCCCACGATTCCTTTGAAATCCGACCCGTGTCGGCGACTGTGCGGCCCAGAATCAAGGCTCGGCGAGCGTCGAGTTGCGTGTTACCAGGGTCTTGCGGGCGGCCAAGAGACACGTGCAATACAATCCGCTTCATGCACTTTTCAGGATTGGCAGCGATGATCAACTGGCGCTGGGTCTGGCTGATCGTCGCCACTTTTCTTGCAGGTGTGCTCAATGCAGTGGCGGGCGGCGGCTCATTCCTGTCGTTTCCGGCGTTGCTGAGCATGAAGATCCTGCCAGTGCAGGCCAATACGACGAACACGGTGGCCATCTGGCCCGGGCAGTTGACGTCAGTCGCCGCGTACTGGCCCGATGTGCGCAAAAACGCGCGTACCGCTGTGTTGATGGGGTTGGCGGGATTGATCGGCGGCACAGCAGGGGCGATCGTCCTGCTGAACACGCCGCAGACGACGTTTCTTCACCTGGTGCCGTGGCTGCTTCTAATTGCCGCGTCGATCTTCGCCGTGAGCGGGCCAGTTTCGCGCCGTTTGGAGCGCCTAAAGAGGGCGCGACACGAACTCGCCGCAACGGGAGAGGCGCGCGAAGCGCCCCCACGGCACACGGCCCTGTTTCTCTCTGCCATCGTGGTCAGCTTCTATGTGGGCTACTTTGGCGCCGGCGCGGGCTTTGTCTTTATGACGCTTCTTGGGCTCTACGGCTATGAAGACATTCACGTCATCAACGCGCTGAAGGTGGTGGCCAATCTGCTGGCGAATGGCGTCGCGTTTGTCATTTTTATCGCTGATGGCCAGGTGGTGTGGCGCTATTGCCTGCCATCGCTATTGGCCGCCGCCATCGGCGGCTATGTTTCAGCGAAATTGGCCAAGCGCGTTCCGCAACCGGTGTTGCGCGCGCTGGTAGTTGTAATTGGGCTGGGGATGGCGGCCTGGTTCTTCTGGAGGAACAGATCATAGTTCGCAGTTCGTAGTTCGCAGTTGTTGGAGATCGAGCCACCGCCAAGTCCGGCCGAACTGTGAACTGCGTACCGTGAACTGTAAACTGTAAATATGAGCCACGAAGGCATCCGTTTCGCCACCAAAGACGAGCAGGCACGCGAGAACCAGGCGAACCGGCCGTTGCCGCGCATCGCCGTCACGCCAGAAAAAGTGCGCGTGCTGATGACCGAAGGCAAGGGCCTGGAGATCGATTGGGCCGACGGGCACAAGAGCGCTTGGGGGTTCGCCTGGCTGCGCGATGCCTGCCCATGCGCTACCTGCGTGGACGAGCGCTTGCAGCAGGGCCGCAAGACGGGCCAGCCGAAGCCCAGGGCCGCGGCGCTGCTGCCCATGTATACGCCTCCGCCAAAGCCGGCGAGCGCGCATGCCGTCGGCCGCTACGCCATCCAGTTCAACTGGCAAGATGGACACTCCGGCGGAATCTACTCGTGGGAGTATCTGAGGCGCGTATGCCAGTGCCAGGAGTGCACGTTCAGCGAAACGGAGACGACTGGCACGCCGAATTAGGTTTGAACCGAACGAAGCTGTCGCGCAGGACCGAGTTTCTCGATCATCCTTAAGCTAAAGATCAATTTCCCCGCGCTTGCTGGGAGGAACCGACCATCATGAGAATTGGATTTCTTGGTTTGGGCAAGATGGGCGCACCGATGGCGCGGCACTTGCTCGCGGCAGGCCACGAGTTGAGAGTGTGGAACCGGACGGAGGGCAAGACGGAGCCACTGCTTCGCGAAGGGGCGATCGCGGCCGCGACGCCGGCCGAGGCCGAACTCGGCGCCGACGCCGTGATCACAATGCTCTTTGATGACGCCGCCAATGAAGAGGTGATTTTTGGCCCAAACGGCCTGATGGACGCGCTTTCGCCAGGTGCGCTGCACATCTCGTGCAGCACAATCAGCGTGGCGATGAGTGAGCGACTTACGCAAGAGCACGCCCGCCGCAAGCAAGAATTCGTTGCCGCGCCGGTCTTCGGGCGTCCCAGCGTGGCCGAACAGGGCAAGCTGTGGGTGGTGATGGCCGGCTTGGACCAGGCGATCGCAAAGGCTCGACCGCTGCTCGAGACGTTTTCGCGCGGCATCTCCGTGGTGGGAACTGAACCGCGCGAGGCGCACGCGGTAAAGCTCGGCGGCAACTTTCTGATCAGCGCGATGCTCTATTCGCTGAGCGAGGCATTTGTTTACGCCGAAGGGCAGGGAATCGATCCGGCGGTATTCTTTGAGGCGATCAACAGTGCGCTGTTTCAATCGCCGTTTTATGCGGGATACAGCAAAATCATGCTGAATCCTCCCGCGGAGGCGGGGGCCTCAATTTCGCTTGGCGAGAAGGATACGAGATTGCTCCGCGAAGCCGCAGCGAGCCGTGGAACGCGTCTGAAGCTGGCCGACACCCTCGCGGAGATTTTCGCGCAGGCCAAGGCCGCCGGGCTGGGCAATCAGGATTGGGCCGTGGGCATGTACCGCATGTCACAGCAGGGGAGCAAAACCCGCACATAAGATATGGACCAAATGAAGCTGAAGGGAAAGATCGTCTTCATCACCGGAGCCAGCGCCGGAATTGGCGCGGCAACCGCCTTGACTTTTGCGGCCGAGGGCGCGCGACTGCTACTCGCAGCTCGGCGCGCCGGAAAACTCGCCGAAGTGGCGTCAAAGGCACTTGCAGGCGGCGCTGAGGCCGTGCACTCCATCGACCTCGATGTGCGCAATCGCACCGCCGTGCAGCGTGCCATCGACGATCTGCCCCCGGAATGGGCTGAAATCGAAATCCTGGTCAACAACGCCGGCCTGAGCCGCGGAATGGAGAAGCTTTACACCGGCAAAATTGAAGACTGGGAGGAGATGATCGACACCAACATCAAGGGGATGCTTTACGTGGCGCGCGCGGTGGTCCCTGGAATGGTGGTGCGCCGCCGCGGCCACGTGGTAACGCTTGGCTCCATGGCCGGAGAGATTGTTTATCCCAACGGCGCTGTTTATTGCGGTTCTAAAGCCGCTGCACGCGCCATCAACGATGGACTGCGCGAGGACCTGCTGGGTACGCCGGTGAGGGTGACCAGTGTGGATCCCGGCCTGGTCGAGACAGATTTCAGCCTGGTCCGATTTCACGGCGATGCGAGCCGCGCCGCCAAGGTCTACAAGGGCATCGAGCCGCTCACTGCGGATGATATTGCGGATGTGATTCTTTGGGCCGTCACCCGGCCTGCGCACGTGAACATCGCGCGCGTCTCGCTTACCTCAGTGCATCAGGCCAATACGCTGCTCATCCACCGCGAACAATAGGCGTGAGACCTGGCGGGAGCTGGCGCTCCTCCTGCAATCCAGGCTGCCAGATCGCTTATCCGATGGACTGAATCTGCGATTCAATCTGGGCCAGCGCGGCCTCGAGAGCTGCGCGCCGTCCTGCATTCGACGTCTTCTGCGAGAGGATGTTCTCTCGTTGCAAATTCAGACCCTGTAGTTGCCGGTCTCGCGCAGCGCGTACAACTTCTGCCGCGCGCCGAGCCTCTTCGCTCACGTGGCCGTCACCAGCATTCGCAACTGGACTCTCTAAGGCGTTTGCCATCTGCTCCTCCACCGATTTACTTTCCCATCCACGGGCCATATCTTCATTCTACGGGTGCTCGGCATCGTTGCGTCCCGCAGAATGACGAAGGTGGAACCAGAAAGACAGAGAGGCTTCTCATGCGCGCCTGGCAAGTTTCCGCGTTTGGCATTGATTCTTTGGAGTTTGTGGAGCGCCCCACTCCCGCGCCGGGTCCCGGGGAGGTCTTGGTAGGTATTCGCGCGGTTTCCATTAACTATCGCGACCTGATGGTCGTAAAGGGCCACTACAACCCCAAAATGAAGCTACCTCGGATTCCATGTTCCGACGGCGCGGGCGAAGTGGTGGCTGTTGGCGCCGATGTGATGGCATGGAAGCCGGGCGATCGAGTGGCCGGAATCTTTATGCAGAACTGGCTGGAAGGCACACTGACCGCGGCCAAGAGCCGCGGCGCACTGGGTGGCGACCTTGACGGCATGCTGACCGACTTCGTCGTACTCAAAGAGCCTGGCCTGGTTAGGATTCCCGATCATCTCAGTTTTCAAGAAGCGGCTACTCTGCCTTGCGCTGCGGTGACGGCATGGAACGCCCTGGCCACCGGTGATCTCAAGCCAGGGTCGACGGTGCTGATCCAAGGCACAGGAGGCGTATCGATCTTCGCGCTGCAGTTTGCGCGGCTAAGAGGCGCACGCGTGCTGGGAATCAGTTCAAGCTACGAAAAGCTTGAACGCGCCAGCGCCATGGGTCTGGATGCCGGGTTGAACTATCGCGATAACCCCGACTGGGACCGCTGGGCGCTTGACCAGACTGGCGGCGAAGGCGTGGACCTGGTGGTCGAAGTGGGCGGCGGTGGCACGCTGGTGCGTTCACTCAGAGCGATCCGACCGGGCGGAACGATCGCCCAGGTGGGAGTGCTGACTCAGTCCACTGACCCATTCCCAATCCCGCTCGTTCTCCACAAGACGGCGCGCATCCACGGTATTTATGTGGGCTCGCGCAGGGACTTTGTGGAGATGAACCGCGCCATTGCGCTGGCCGAATTGCGGCCCGTTGGCGAGGAGTTCGATTGGGGCCAGGCGCGCGAAGCTCTTGAACGAATGGAAGAGGCCAGCCACTTCGGCAAGCTGGTGCTCTCCGTTAACTAGTGTGTTGGCCGGGATCCATTGCGTTAGATTGGACTTGTGACTTTGTACGAAAAGATGTTGGCGGTGGCCATCGAAGAGGCCAAGCTCGGCCTCAACGAGGGCGGCGTTCCTGTAGGCGCGGCAATGTTTACACGCGAGGGCGAGTTGCTGAGCCGGGGCCGGAACCGCCGTGTGCAGGAGGGCGATCCCAGCATCCACGGCGAGACCGATGCGTTTCGACGCGCCGGCCGTCAGCGCAGTTATCGCGACTTGGTGATGGTGACCACGCTAGCGCCGTGCTGGTACTGCAGCGGCCTTGTCCGCCAGTTCCGCATCGGTACGCTCATTGTGGGTGATAGCCATACTTTCACCGGAGGGCTCGACTGGCTGCGCGAAAACGGCGTCAATGTGATCGATCTCGACAATCGCGAGTGCCGCGAGTTGATGGGTATCTTCATTGCAAAGCATCCAGAGATTTGGAACGAAGACATCGGCGAAGAAGAATAAAGACGGCGGTTAGTCGTTAGCTCTTAGCTTCTTCTGCTCGATCGAAGCATCTCATGTTTGTGTTCGGGCACTTCAGAGCTAGAGGCGGGAAGCTGGCAGCTAAAGCTTAGAAAAAGGGGGAATCATGTTGAGCCAAGAAACAAAGCTGAATCTTCGCGGCTACTCGATCATTGATGGTCAGAGCTCAGAGTCTGCCGGAGCTGCTTTTAACGGTGTCGATCCTGCCACGGACGCAAAGCTTGAGCCTATCTATTATTGCGCCTCGCCGGCCGATGTAGATCGCGCCGCGAATCTCGCAGAGGAAGCATTTGTCGCCTACCGCAAACTTTCCGGCCGCGAGAAGGCCCGCTTCCTGCGCAGCATTGCCGACGGCATTGAAGCCATCGTGCCCGAGCTTGTGGAGCGCGCCAACCGCGAAACCGCGCTGCCCGAAGCGCGCCTCAAGGGCGAGTCCGCGCGCACCATCAATCAACTTCGTCTGTTCGCGCAGGTGATTGAAGAAGGCTCCTGGGTCAACGCCCGCATCGATCCAGCGCAGCCCGATCGCAAGCCATTGCCACGCTCCGACATTCGCTCGATGATGAAAGGGCTGGGGCCCGTGGCGGTTTTCGGCGCGAGCAACTTCCCGCTCGCATTTTCAGTTGCGGGCGGAGATACCGCTGCCGCCTTCGCGGCCGGCAATCCAGTGATCGTGAAGGCGCACCACGCCCACCCAGGAACCAGCGAAATGGTCGGCCAAGTCATTGCCCGAAGTGTGCGCGAGTGCGGCCTGCCATCCGGCGTCTTCGCACTGCTGTTTGGCGCAGGTTCTGAAATTGGCGCAGCGCTCGTCGACCACCCCAAGGTGAAAGCTGTTGGATTCACCGGCTCGCTTTCGGCGGGCAAAGCGCTCATGCAGCGTGCGGCGGCGCGGCCGGAGCCCATCCCCTGCTTCATGGAGATGAGCAGCGTGAATCCGCTCTTTGTCCTGCCCGAAGCCCTGCACACTCGTGGCGCGCAGATTGCTGCCGGCCTTTTCGGCTCGTTCACTCTTGGTGTGGGCCAGTTCTGCACCAAGCCGGGCCTCGTTTATCTGCCGAAAAACGCCGACGCCGATGCGCTCGTCGCCGAGATCAAGGCGCTTGTCGAAAAAGCTGCGCCATCGCCCATGCTCACCGAGGGAATCTCAAAGAGCTACCGTTCGGGCATTGCCGGCCGACAGGCGCACTCCCAGTTGAGTACGATCGCCCAGGCTTCCTCCAACGGTGCAAGAAGCAGCTATGCAGCGCCGGTCTTAATGCAGATCGACGCCGAAGATTTGCTCGCGGCTCCAGACCTTTTGACCGAAGTCTTTGGTCCCAACGCACTCGTGATCCGTTATGACAGCCGCGAGCAGCTCATTCAGTTAGCCGGCTCCATTGAGGGTCAGCTCACCGCGACGCTGCAGGGCACAGATGCCGATCTCGCCGCTTTCGCCGACCTCATTGCCATTCTCGAACGCAAGGCAGGCAGGCTCATCGTCAACGGCTTTCCTACCGGTGTTGAAGTTTGCCACGCCATGGTGCATGGCGGCCCGTATCCGGCGACAAGCGATAGCCGAGCGACTTCTGTCGGCACGTATTCGATTTATCGCTTCGTTCGCCCCGTCTGCTATCAGGATTTTCCTCAGGCATCGCTGCCCGATGAACTGAAAGACGCGAATCCGCTTGGGATCATGCGCCTCATTGACGGTCAGCTCACGCGGGACGCAGTTCCGCAGCGGCCTTAGGCGCGCGCAGGAAAAAGATCATCACTCCGGACACGATCAGCAGGATCGACATGGCCAGGTAGCCGGCGCGGGAACTTCCTGTTACGGCCTGCAGCCAACCGACGAGCCACGACCCCGCAAATCCGCCCAGCGCGCCGCAGCTATTTACGAGCGCGATCACTTGGCCGGCCACGTTTTTCGGTAGCATCTCTGGCATGATGGCGAAAAATGGGCCATAGGGCGCGTACATTGTGCCGCCCGCAATGACCAGACAGAAATATGCCAGCCAGAAATTGTGCCCCGCTGTTGCGAAGCTGCAAAAAAGCGCTATGCCCGAGAGGATGAGGAACGGCCACACGAACAACGTCCGACGGAGTACGCGATCAGAAGAAGTTGCAACGATGAGCATTAGCACTACGGCGAGAAGAAATGGCGCCGCGCTGAGAAGGCCAATCTGTTCGATACCGCGTGCCGATCCTGAACGAATCATCGCCGGAATCCAGATCACAAGGCCATACACACCGAAGCTCCAGCAGAAGTACTGGAAGCATAGAACCAACACACCCGGCACGCGCAGCGCCTCGCGGAGATTTGCGTGCTGGGGCAGGGAAGACTGTTCCAAGGCAAGGGTCTCGGCCAGATGTTTGCTGCTTTCTTCCGGCAGCCACGGCACTTCGAGCGGGCGGTCCCGCGCCACGACAATCCAAACGAATGCCCAAAGCACCGATGGAATGCCCTCGAGGATAAACGTCATTTGCCAGCCGACAGCCCGGATCAGGTACCCTGTCGCGGCGGCCATCCAAGTTACGGTCACTGGATTGCCAAGAATGAGGACCGCGTTGGCGCGCGAACGCTCGGAGCGCGTAAACCAGTTGGTCAGCAGGATGAGCATCGATGGAAAGATGAGGCTTTCTGCAACTCCCAACAGCAGGCGGTCAACTACCAGCAGCCAGTAGTTGTGAATGATCCCAGTGAGCCCGGAAAAGATTCCCCAGCTGATGAGCGCAAAGAAGACCAGCCGCGTGGCGCTTTTGCGAATGGCGTAAGCTGCCGCTGGTACCTGAAAAAGAAAATAGCCGAGAAAGAAGACCGATCCGAGGAAAGCCGCGCGGGATTCAGTGATGTTGAGTGACTTCGCAAGGCCAGCCGCTGCGCCGAATCCGAAATTCGACCGTCCCAGGTAAGCAAGGCTGTAAGTCACGAAGACCACAGGCATCAGGTACAGCCAGCGCCGGCGCAAGCCCGCCTGGATTTTCTCGGCATGGATTTGCGCCGCGTTGTGCAATTGGTCTCCGGGCACATCACTTTATAGCACTCCGCTGCTGGCCCGCTCCATCCAGAAGCAAGCCCGCGCAAACTATACTGGTCTGCGGAAAGAGGCTTCTCATCGCAAACCTTTCACTCAGCTCCGTATTGGAAACAGACGACCGCAGCCTCCTTCGCGTGAACACGCGCGCGCCCGGCCCATCGGGAGCACTGCCGCTCTCGCCCGAAATGCTTCTGACCGAACCCTCCGGCAATCTTTTTGGCTTGACGCAAAACGCTGGAATGGGATGGGATCCGAATCGCCTCCTCGATCCTGAGTTTCTGATCCTGAGCACGCACGGCGGCCTGCGAGCGGAAAACGGCGAGGCCATCGCGCTCGGTTTTCACACCGGACACTGGGAGGTCGGTCTGCTGGTTGCCGAGGCTGCTCGCGAGCTGAAATCTCTGCGCGCCACCCCGTTTGCCGGCGCCTGCACCGACCCCTGCGACGGGCGCACGCAAGGCACCGCGGGAATGATGGATTCCTTGCCCTACCGCAACGACGCCGCCATCGTGCTGCGCCGCCTGATGCGCTCGCTGCCTACCGGCAAAGGCGTGATGGGGATTGCCACCTGCGACAAGGGTTTGCCCGCGATGATGATGGCGCTTGCATCGTCAGGGAAAAAGCCGGCTGTGCTCGTGCCTGGAGGCGTCACGCTGCTGCCCGAATCGGGCGAGGACGCGGGCAAGGTGCAGACTATCGGCGCGCGCTACGCGCAAGACCAGATCACGCTCGAATACGCCGCCGAAGTGGGCTGCCGCGCATGCGCGTCGCCAGGCGGTGGTTGTCAGTTCCTCGGCACGGCGGCCACCTCGCAGGTCGTCGGCGAAGCTCTCGGCCTATCGCTGCCGCATACTGCCCTCGCGCCGTCCGGCCAACCTATTTGGCTCGATGCCGCGCGTCGCTCCGCCCGAGCTTTGCTGCGCATGCACCAACTCGGCCAGGGCGCGCGAGACATTCTCACGCCTGCGGCCATTCGCAATGCCATGGTGCTGCACGCCGCATTCGGCGGATCGACGAATCTACTCATCCATGTTCCGGCCATTGCGCATGCTGCGGGCTTGCCGCGACCCACGGTGGCCGATTGGGTAGAGGTCAATCGCCAGGTCCCACGGCTCGTAGATGCTCTGCCGAATGGCCCGCGTGGATTTGCCACTGTGCAAGTGTTTCTCGCGGGCGGCGTGCCCGAGGTCATGCTGGAGCTTCGCACCGCCGGCCTGCTCGACACCAGCGTCAGGACTGTCTCTGGCGATTCGCTGGACGAGTGCCTCAACTGGTGGAAGCAAAGCCAGCGTCGCACGGCGCTGCGGGAACGATTGCAGGAAATCGACGGCATCGATCCCGACGACGTCATCATGTCGCGTGATCGAGCGCGTTCGCACGGCCTCACGTCCACAGTCTGTTTCCCCCTGGGCAATCTCGCGCCAGAGGGGTCCGTGATCAAATGCACCGCAATCGACTCCTCACTGGTGGGCAAGGACAATGTCTATCGTCACGCAGGCCCGGCGCGCGTCTTCGTCACCGAGGCTGCTGCCATCCACGCCATCAAGGCCGGCCAGATTTCAGAGGGCGACATCATGGTGCTCATCTGCAGCGGGCCGGCGGGCGCCGGCATGCAGGAGATTTACCAGATCACCTCGGCGCTGAAGCAGTTGCCGCACTGCAAGCACGTAGCCGTGCTGACCGACGCGCGTTTCAGCGGCGTTTCTACGGGAGCCTGTATCGGCCATATCTCTCCCGAGGCGCTTGCCGGCGGGCCCATCGGCAAAGTCCGCGACGGCGACCAGATTGAAATCGTCACTGATCGCTCGCGGCTCGAGGGATCCGTCCAATTCGTCGGCGAACTTGGCGAAATCTTTTCCGCCGAAGAAGGGGCGCGGCGGCTCAGCTCTCGCAGCCCGCGTCCAGACCTCGCACCGCATCCTGAAATGCCGGCGGACACGCGCCTCTGGGCCGCTCTGGTTACGGCAAGTGGCGGTGTTTGGGGTGGCTGCGTCTACGACGTGGATCAAATTGTCTCTCGATTGGAGAAAAAAGCGTGAAGCTTTTCCGGACCAGTAACGGAAATTTGGTACAAGAGGGCGGCAAGCACTTTCGCGTTCCCGAATCCAACTGGGACTCGCTTGTCGCGCACGACAATCTTGGCGCCTACCTGCGCTCGATCGTTGAGGCGGGAAAGCCTGCCGGGGATTTTGCATCGGCCCACCTCGAGGCTCCCATCGGAAATCAGGAAGTCTGGGCAGCCGGCGTCACCTACTTTCGAAGCCGCAGCGCACGCATGGCCGAGTCAAAAGACGCGGGCGGCGGCGATTTCTATGACCGCGTCTACACAGCGGAGCGTCCCGAGCTGTTCTTCAAGGCGACCGCGAACCGTGTGGCGGGCCCCGGCGCAAACGTTCGCATTCGCGCTGATGCTACATGGTCCGTTCCGGAGCCGGAGCTTACGCTGCTCATCAATCCGCGCGGCCAAATCATCGGCTACACCGCCGGGAACGACATGAGCTCACGCGACATCGAAGGCGAGAATCCGCTTTATCTTCCCCAGGCCAAGGTCTACGACCGCAGTTGCGCCTTGGGCCCGTGCATTTTGGTCAGCAGCGGTCCGCTGCCGACCACAACGCCGATCCAGATTGAAATCTTGCGGGGCGGCGGCGCGGTCTTTTCCGGAGCCACAACGCTTGCTGAGCTGAAGCGTAAACCCGCCGATCTGGCCGCGTACCTTTTCCGAGAAAACACATTTCCGTACGGCGCATTCCTCATGACCGGAACCGGCGTTGTTCCTCCCGACGACTTCACGCTTGCGCCAGAGGACAGAATTCGCATCACCATCGAACCCATCGGCACGCTCGAAAACGAGGTGGTGCAGGGAAAACTTGCCCCGACAGTCTGACGCCAGAAAGATCGCAACAAGGAGACGATTGAACGATCAGGGTTCTTCCCCACTCCAAAATTCGCAGCGCCCCGTCGGCCTGCCGCGCCGCCGCTGGCGCATCGCATGGTTGCTCGGCCTCGGCGTCCTCGTAAACTTCTTCGACCGCGTCAATCTGTCCGTCTCGCACGATTCTCTGATTGCCGCATTCGGCATTTCCGACGTTGTCTTCGGCTATCTCTCGAGCTCTTACAACTGGACCTACGCTCTTTGCCAGTTGCCCATTGGCGTGGTTCTCGACAAGCTCGGTGTTCGCCGTGTGGGACGCATCGGCACGTTTATTTGGAGCGGGGCCTCTTTCGCCGCGGCGGCCGCGCCCAATCTCAACGCATTCTTTGGCGCGCGCCTGTTGCTCGGGGTTGGCGAATCGCCCACCTTCCCCTCCAACGGCAAGGCGATCGGTTTGTGGTTCCCCGAGCGGGAGCGCAGCCTCGCCACCTCGCTGAACGATGCTGCCGCCAAATTTGCCTCGGCCATCGGAGTTCCTGTCATCGGCATCGTTCTTATCCACGCGGGATGGCGCTGGAGTTTCGCCTTCACGGGCGCTATCAGCTTCGCCTATTTCCTTCTCTTCTGGCGCGTCTACCGCGATCCCGCTGAGGACCCCGAGCTGACCGAAGCCGAGCGCCTGCACATCGAAGACCGGCCCGTAGACAGCAGCTCCGACGACGATCGCCGTGCGGCGCCCAACCCCAGAGAGGAGCGCTCGACCCCGCTCCTCGGCCTCCTCGCCCAGCGGAAGGTTCTCGGCCTCGCCATTGGTTTTGGCTCGTATAACTACGTCTTCTTCCTGCTGCTCTATTGGCTGCCCGCGTATCTGTCGTCGGCCCTTCATATCGATCTGCTGCACTCGTTCCTCTACACCAGCTTGCCGTGGCTCCTGGCCACGGCCACCGACCTCGTTTTCGGCGGATTTCTGGTTGACTTCCTCGTCCAGCGCGGCTGGAACCAGAGCGCTGTCCGCCGCACCGTCCTCATCGGCGGCACGGCTTTTGGGCTCGGCATTCTGGGGGCAGCGCGCGCGCATAGCGCTTCGCAGGCCCTTATCTGGATCACGGTTTCGCTCAGCGGTCTTGCCGCGGCGGCGCCGGTGGCCTGGTCACTGCCCTCCTTTATTGCCCGCTGGCCAGACGTGGGCAAAGTGGGCGGGATCATCAATTTCGCGGGCCAGGTCTCGGGGATCGCGGCTTCCATTCTGACCGGCTACCTGGTGTCCGCGCTCCACTCCTACGCTGTGGCGTTTGCTGTAGCAGCCGCTTATCTGGCCGTCGGAATCGCGGCGTATATCTTCCTGCTGGGCTCCGTCGAGCCTCCGCCGCTCGAGCCCAAAGCCGTGTGACCGGACTTGATTGCATCATTGGCTCCCGGCTCGATTCGCGCCCATGACGGAGCCTTTTCGCCTCTCCGCCGTCAAACACTCCAGCCACCGGTCTCTTTCGGGAACATTACCAATGTGTGTAATAGTTTTGGTGCACCTGCGGAAATTTGTTCTCCTGTAACGTCGCTTGGTGCAGAATAGTCGGATGGGAGATCGAACCTAGTGCCGCGTATTCACTTTCATCAGCAACTCGCAGAGCTCAAGGACAAGCTTCTCGCCATGGCTGCGCTTGCCCAGTTGGCGGTCGAGTCGGCTGTTGAAGCTTACACTCGGCGCGATAAGGGCCTCTGCAAGTTCGTCAAGCAGAACGAGCGCGCGATTGACACTGCGCAGCGCGAGCTCGACGAGATGGCTTATGACCTCCTGGCCAAGCAGCAACCCATGGCTATCGATCTGCGCTTCATCCTCGCCGTCATCAAGATCAACGGCGACCTGGAGCGGATCGGCGATCAATCTATGAGTATCTCCCGGCGCACCAAGGAGATTCTTGGCGTAGATGACGTTGAGCTTCCGGTGGACTTTGCCGCCATGGGCGATTTTGCGACGCAGATGATCCGCAACGCTCTCCAGGCGCTGCTTGACGGCGATGCCCGCCTTGCCGATTCGGTGCGTGAGATGGACGACGAGATCGACCGCATGAACCGCCGCGCGCACAACGACCTGCTCAAGCTGATCGAAGAGAAGCCGCAGTTTACGCAGCAGGCCATGAATGGCATCCTGGTGGCCAAGAATCTCGAGCGGATCGCCGATCACTCCTCCAACATCGCCACCGACGTGATTTTCTGGATTCGCGGCGCCGATGTGCGCCACCAGTTGAGCATGGCGATGGATTGATCGCAGGCAGGAATTGCAGCAGACAAACAAAAGCCCCGGGATTGTCCCGGGGTTTTGTTTTGGCAAAGCCTTTTCGCGCCGTCCTAAACGCCAATCACCGCGCAAAGCTCCTTCACCGCTTCGGCGCTCTTCTTGAGCGCGGCGTCTTCTTCGGCTGTCAGCTTGATTTCGATGATCTGTTCCAGGCCGGCCGCGCCGAGTTTGCACGGCACGCCGATGTAGTAGCCCTTGATGCCGTATTCGCCTTCAAGGTACGCCGCGCAGGGCAGAATCTTCTTCTTGTCCTTCAGAATCGCCTCGACCATTTCGGTTGCGGCCGCCGATGGAGCATAGTAGGCGCTGCCGGTTTTCAGGTGCTTCACGATCTCGGCGCCGCCATCGCGTGTGCGCTGGACAATCTGCTCAAGGCGATCCGGCGGGATCAACTCCGTGATGGGAATGCCGGCCACCGTCGAGTAGCGCGCCAGTGGCACCATGGTGTCGCCATGCCCGCCCAAAACGAAGGCCGTAACGTTTTCCACGCTCACGTTTAACTCAGCGGCGATGAAGCTACGGAACCTGGCCGAGTCCAGCACACCGGCCATCCCGATCACGCGTTCGCGGTTGAACCCTGCCTGCCGATAGGCCGTCTGGGCCATGGCGTCCAGCGGATTCGAGACGATGATCAAAATGCATTCAGGCGACTGCGCCACGACCTTCTGCACCACATCCGACATGATTTTGAAATTCGTATTCAGCAGGTCGTCGCGGCTCATGCCCGGCTTGCGCGGAATCCCCGCCGTGATCACCACGATGTCGGAGTTGGCTGTGGCCGCGTAGTCGTTGGCGCCCACAATTTCTACGTCGCGCTTCTCGATCGGCATGGCCTCGAGCAAATCAAGCGCCTTGCCCTGCGGAACGCCTTCCACCACGTCAATCAGCGCCACATCGGCCAGTTCTTTGGCGGCAATCCAGTGCGCGGTTGTCGCACCCACGTTCCCCGCGCCGACGATGCTTACCTTTTTCCGCATTAATCCTTCTCCTTGTAAATTGCGTCGCTGTCTAAGCGGAGGTGTATAAATCAAACTCGTTAAATGCGACGTCGCCTGACTTGAAGGCCAGCTTGCATAGGGCCATCCATTCGTCGGATAACGTTCCCTCGCGGAATTCCACTGAGATTTCTTCTATTCCCTCAATTTCAGTGTCAGGGGTCAACTGCCTCTCGCGAAGGGAATCCAGAGCCTTTGAAATGAACTGTTCTCTCGTTCCTGCTGCGGCGATTGCACTGACATAACCGCCCATCCTCCCGCGCAAATATTCGGTATTGCAATCCTGATTCACTAGAAAGTGAAAACGGCCTGACCAAACCAAACCCTCAACAGTCATTCTGGTATCTGAGGTGGTAACCAAAATCACTGCTCCCATTCTCCATTTCAATTCGGCGCCATTAAGCTTTCCTAGGCTATGGGCTACATGTTTCCAATGATGCGCGTGGCAAACTCGTTCGTGCCCACCTTCGTGGCGCCGGCGAGCTGGCGCTCAAAATCGTACGTGACAAATTTCTGGAGGATTGTCTTCTCCATCGCGTTCTCGATCATCTTCGCCGCTTCCTTCCAGCCGATGAACTCGAGCATCATCACGCCCGACAGAATCACCGAACCTGGATTGATCACGTCCTTGTCGGCGTACTTGGGCGCTGTTCCGTGCGTGGCCTCGAATACCGCGTAACCGTCGCCGATGTTTGCGCCAGGCGCGATGCCCAGGCCTCCAACCTGCGCCGCTGCAGCGTCAGAAATGTAGTCGCCATTCAGATTCGATGTGGCAAGAATGCTGTAGTCCTCCGGCCGGATGATGATCTGTTGAAAGATAGAGTCGGCGATGCGGTCGTTGATCATCACCTTCGTCTTCCATGCGCCATTGCCGTGGCTTTTGCCGATCGAGTCCAGAACGCCTTTGACCTCGGCGTACACCGAATCACGAAAGGCGGGAGAGCCAAACTCCAGGCCCGGCTCAATCAACGCAGAGTTCTCTTCAATTGAAATGCCGGGCTTCGATTCCACATTTCCCAGAATCCAGCTCTCGCGCTCCGTAACCGTCTGGGCTCGGAACTCCTGCGTCGCAACCTCGTAGCCCCACTCGCGAAACGCGCCCTCGGTAAACTTCTGAATGTTTCCTTTGTGGACCAGCGTAACCGTTTTGCGGCCCATCTCGAGCGCCTGGTGGATGGCGTAGCGCACAAGCCGCTTGGTGCCGAAGATGGAGATCGGTTTGATGCCCACGCCCGAATCGGCACGCACCTTCTTCTTGGTGCCCTTGAGCAGGTCGTCATTCAAAAAGGAAATCAGCCGCGCTGCGTCCTCTGTGCCCTGCTTGAACTCGATCCCCGCGTACACATCCTCGGTATTCTCGCGGAAGATCACGATGTCGAGCTTCTCTGGGCGCTTCACCGGGCTGGGCACGCCCTGGTAATACTTCACTGGCCGCACGCACGCATAGAGATCGAGAATCTGCCGCAGGGCCACATTGAGTGAACGAATGCCGCCGCCCACAGGCGTCGTAAGTGGTCCCTTGATGGAGACGCGCAAATCGCGCGCCGCGGCCACGGAGTCGTCGGGCAGCCAGTTGTCGAATTGCCTGAAGGCTTTTTCGCCGGCATAAATCTCGAACCAGTGGATGGCTCGCTTGCCGCCGTATGCCTTTTCCACTGCCGCGTCGAAAACCCTCTGCGACGCTTTCCAAATGTCGCGTCCCGTGCCATCGCCCTCGATGAAGGGAATGATGGGGTGGTTGGGCACGGCAAATTGCCCGTCCTTGTACTCGATCGGCTCACCCGTTTTGGGCAACTCCAGCCCGTTATACGTGCTTTGCATGATTGTGTGGGAAGTCCCTTCCAGAAAAAGTCCAGAGTCGATTCGTCCAAGCTTGAGGCTACCACCCGCAATTCAGCAGTGGCAATGGCGGCTGGACAAGGATCGAGCATTCAACAGCCTCGCCGGCTCTGCTCAGTGCGTTAGTGGCAGCTTCGTCTCTCCAAACATCACCTTCAGCACGTCGATATTCTTCGCGTAGCCGGCATGCGCCTGGCGCGGTGACTCAATCAGCCCGAACCAGCGCGTCGCATTCTTCACGTAGAGATTCACAACCTCCACGTCGCCGATCTTCGGGACGCGGTAGGTAATCACATCGCTGGGGTCGCTCCAGGCCACCACCTGAACCTTCTCCCGGCTCGCCTCGTCGTTGGGATGCAGAACTGCCTGAAAATTTGTTTGATAGCCCTTCCATCTGTTTACGAGCGATCTGAAGTTGGCCGCCGGCGAGGTCGGCACCATCGGCGCGGGCGCCAGGCCACGTGACTTCATTGCGCTCTCCGATGATTCCGGCGCGCTCTCGAGATTCGTGATCTCCAGCATCTCAAGCTGGTTCGCGAAAAAATACATCAACGAGGATCGCTCGAAGATGTATCGGATCGCGTTTTCTTCAGCTGTTTTCCTGGCCGCATCGGTCGGCGACAAATTCTCGTCAGATGTGCTGGAAAACTCCGGGTTCAGCGTGTTGAAGAGCAGATAGCTGCCCAGGCTGTGCGTTACGCCGATAAATTCCTGGTCAAGTGTGTTGTCCCGGCTGAGCTCTGACTTCCAGTCGTACTTTCCTACTCCGCCGCTCCCGCTCGAATCGACCTCTGCCGCGTTTGGATCGAACGCCGCCGATTTGGCCATCAATTGCCTGACCCCGTCGCGCATAATTCCGCCCAGTGGCCCTACCGCCATCAGCACGTCCGAAAGCCCCCAGTCGACGAGTCCGGCCTTCAACTCTCGATTCACCAGAACGCCGCGCGGCCTGATCTTCTCGAGCTTTGCAGCATCATCGGCTGTGATCCAGGGATAGAAACGTCCACTTCCGTCAGGGTCCTGCGCGGAACGATCGGAACAAACCTGCAACAGGTAATTGTCCGGCCCGGATAGATGTGCCTCGGCAGCGATCACGCGGCGGCATTTCAGCGCCAGCACGAGCGGCCACCAATTGATCTCATCAACAACCAGTACCGCGGAATGTCCCTTGAGGTGCACAACCCAGTGGACAACGAAGGGCGCCGCCGCATGCCACTCTTCAGTGTTTTTCCACACCGGGTTGCCGAGGTAGGCAAGCGTTGGAGGCTCAACGGCGCTCGAGAACTCGCCTTTATCCGCATATTCCGTGCCGCCATTCTTCCAGTCGCTGACCACGCAAAGCTTCAGCTCGGTACAGATCGAGTTGCGCAACATCTTCGAATCGCCCGCTCCGACCTCATCGATTCCGTGCACATAGAGTACGTGCACCGGATGGCGATCGGCAGAGTCCAGCGCATCGGCGATGCTGGTCAGGTTCTTGAGCGTTCCGGTTGTGTCTTCGACGACCTTGGCATGAGCGGATGCTCCGCCTCCCGCAACTGCCAGGAAGAGAAAGAAAAGCGTTAACGTGCGATTTTGCATGGATCGATCACTCCGGGAGGAGTGCTACAGCCACGAATATAGCATTTTCATTCCAGCAAATCTGGAGGCCAATCAACCCGCAGCGCAAGTGAGATTTGGGAGAACAGCTTTACACCGGCCAAGACTAGCGGCCAGCGCCGTCGCTGTCGAACCGCGGAATGCCGAAATGCCCCCGCAAGTGGAGCATGTCGACCGGGCTCAGATTCCCGGCTACCGTCGCCAGCGTCAGGCTCTTCGGGCTCTCAACCAGCACAACTCCGCCGCGCACGTTTGTGCCGTCCAGCACCAGCCATACGTCCGTAATGTCGCTGCGGCCCGCACCGCCCAGATTCGTCGAGCTCAGCACATGCTTCCATCCGCGCAGGTGGTAGGCCTCGCGAATCGCCTCAACCTGCGAAGGGTCGGCTTGGCCGTCTGCCGCGAAACGCAGTACGTGCACGCTAACGCCGTCGAGTTTTTCCACTGTCTGCCTCAGGTCGGCGTCGGAATCCGGCATGAGCCCAGCGGCCGCAGCCAGCATTGTCCGATCCAGCGTGAAGCTTTCCTTCGCCACAGCCTGGCCGCTCAATTGCGACAGAGCCGGCGGCGTCCACTCCAGGATCGCCTGACTCAGGTCGTTGCCGGCCGGCGAATGCGCGGCTTCCGCCGCGTAGCCGGAATCTGGCGCAGCCGACGCCCCGGGAGTTTGCGCCAACGCGCATGCGCACCCAATGGCTACGCTTAAGACAGGGATTCCAAACCAAACCATCCGTTGCTTCATGCCTATTAAACGCGCCGCATGCAGGAAAGTTGCTGTCTCGGCGGCGATGTTCGGAGGCCCTCGCGCCCCTTCGGTGCTTCACTGCCGTCCCGTCAAAGGCGGACGTTCTCCCCGTCCGAAGCCCTGCACGATGAACCTCATATGAAAATAAGAGAAACTCTGTTCGCACCCGTCAGGATGCGATAGACTCATGCGGGAACGTCAAAAAAACACCTACACTTCTTTCAACTACGGAGGGCACATAGAAATTGGGAAAAAGAATGGTCCCAAAGAAGCTTTTCTTCACCAAAGGCGTCGGCAAACATAAGGAACGGCTGACTTCCTTCGAGCTTGCCCTTCGCGATGCAGGCATCGCCTCGCAGAATTTGGTGCGCGTCTCCTCCATCTTTCCGCCGCAGTGCAAAATGATTCCGCGCAAAGAAGGCCTCAAGTACCTCGATGATGGCGAAGTCGTCTTCGCAGTCATCGCGGAAAACTCCACGCGCGAGCCGCACCGCCTCGTTGCCTGCAGCATTGGCGTGGCCATTCCGGCAGACCGCAATACCTACGGCTACCTGAGCGAGCACCACAGCTTCGGTGAGACCGACGATCAGGCCGGAGAATATGCCGAAGAACTGGCCGCCGAGATGCTCGCCACGACGCTCGATGTCGAGTTCGATCCGGACAAGAGCTGGGATGAGAAAAAGGAGATCTATCGCATCTCTAACAAAATTGTCCGCACCAGCAACATCACACAGTCGGCCGTGGGCGATAAGCGTGGCAAATGGACGACCACCATTGCCGCTGCTGTCCTGATCCTGGAAGAATAGGGCGCTGCGCGCGGCGAGCCTTTGGACAGGATTGGGGACTGATCGATAGCGATCGAGTCGGCGATTCACAGGACATAGAGGCCAATTCCGCATGCCGGGGTTGGCCTTATTGCATCGGCCACAATTGTTCTTGATGGAGGCTTTGCGAAAGAGGCATGAAGACGGCGAAAAAATTCACGGTCGCACTCGTGCAGATGCGCATAGGCCCCGATCCCGAGGCGAATTTCTCCGCCGCGCTCAAGCACATTCGCGAGGCCGCGAAGCTTGGTGCGCAAGTCGTCTGCCTGCCCGAGCTCTTCCGTACTCAATATTTTTGCCAGCGCGAGGATCTCGTGCTCTTTGACCTCTCGGAGCAGATTCCAGGCCCGTCAACGGCCAAACTCGCCGACGTCGCACGCGAGTCTAAAGTCGCCGTAGTCGCTTCGCTCTTTGAGCGCCGCGCACCCGGGCTTTACCACAACACAGCCGTCACGTTTGATACTGACGGCCGGATTGCCGGCGTCTACCGCAAGATGCACATCCCCGATGATCCGCTCTATTACGAAAAGTATTATTTCGCTCCCGGCGATCTTGGTTTTCAGGCCGTCGACACCGCAGCCGGCCGCGTCGGTACCCTGGTTTGCTGGGACCAATGGTATCCCGAAGGCGCGCGGATCACGGCGTTGCAGGGAGCTGAAGTGCTTTTCTATCCCACGGCCATCGGCTGGCACCCGGCGGAGAAGGACGATTTTGGCGCGGCGCAATTCGATGCGTGGCAAACCATCCAGCGCTCCCATGCCATCGCCAACGGCGTGTATGTAGCCGCGGTCAACCGTGTTGGTGTCGAGCACGGCGACATTTTGGGTAATCGCGCCCCGGGACCGGGCCTTGAATTCTGGGGCGGCAGCTTCTTAGCCGATCCATTCGGCCGCGTCATCGCCAAGGCCGGTCATGACGGCGAAGAAATCATCCTGGGCGAAATCGATCGCTCGCTGATTGAAGAGACGCGCCGCAACTGGCCTTTTCTCCGCGACCGCCGCGTCGACGCCTACGCCCCGATCACGCAGCGTTTTATCGACTCCGCGCAGCCAGGAGCGAAACACTCAGGCGTCGCGCACAAAGAGCACAAGTAGCCATGCCGGATCGGTCCCCCGAGAAAACTCCCCGCGCCCTTGGCTACCGCATGCCCGCCGAGTGGGAGCTGCACGAGGCCACTTGGCTCGCGTGGCCGCACAATCCCGAAGACTGGCCGGGCAAATTCCAATCCATTCCCTGGCTCTACGCGGAGATCGTGCGCCTGCTCGCCGCCCATGAGCGTGTGCATCTGATCGTTGAAAATGCATCGACCAAGAAGCGCGTGATCTCGATGCTCCACCGAGCGGGCGCAAACCTCGTACAAGTGAACTTCCACTCCTGGCCCACTGACCGCGGCTGGACGCGGGACTCCGGCCCGATTTTTGTTCGCAACGGCGAAGGCCGCGTCGCCCTCACCGACTGGCGCTTCAACGCGTGGGCCAAGTACTCCGATTGGCGTCTTGACGACAAACTCCCCGGCCGCGTGACCAAATTGCTCGGCGTCCCCTCGTGGCAGCCTTCAATCCAATTCGAAAAGGGTGCGAAGCACTCGGTCGTGTTGGAAGGTGGCTCCATCGATGTCAACGGTGCCGGATCTTTGCTCACCACGGAAGAATGCCAGTTGAGCGAGGTGCAGCAGCGCAACCCAGGCGTGAGTCGCGAGCACCTTGAGCAGATTTTCCACGACTATTTCGGTATCGACCAGACGATTTGGCTCGGTCGTGGCATCGTCGGCGACGACACGCACGGCCACATCGACGATATTGCGCGGTTTGTCGCGCCCGCCACCATCGTTGCAGCCGTTGAGCGCGACACACGCGATCCGAACCACGCCCCGCTCGCCGAGAATCTCGCGTGCCTCAAATCCGCGCGCACTCCTCAAGGCAAGCAATTCACCGTCGTCGAGCTGCCCATGCCGCGCCCCGTCATTTTTCGCGGCCAGCGCCTGCCTGCCAGCTACGCAAATTTCTACGTCGCCAACGGTCTCGTTCTTGTGCCTACATTCCACGATCCCAACGATCGCGTTGCGCTCAACATTCTGGCCGAGCTGTTTCCCGGCCGCGAAGTGATCGGTGTCCATTGTGTCGACTTAATCTGGGGCCTCGGCGCGCTCCATTGCATGACGCAACAGCAGCCAGCGGCCGTACCATCGAAATCATGATTGAGGATCGCCAAGCCATGAAGGCGGCGCTAGCCGAAGCCCATCTGGCCGCCGAATCCGGCGAAGTTCCCATCGGTGCTGTCATCGTCCAGGAAGGCGCGATCATCGCCCGCGGTCAGAATCGCGTTCTGCGCGACGTGGACCCGACAGCGCATGCCGAAATTGTCGCTCTACGCGCGGCCGCTGCGGCCCTCGCCAACTATCGCATCGCCGGCTGCACTCTTTATGTCACTCTTGAGCCGTGTGCCATGTGCGCAGGAGCCATGGTCCATGCGCGCATCGACCGACTCGTCTTCGCCGCCGCCGATCCCAAGGCCGGCGCCTGCGGATCAGTTCTCGCGGTGCTGAATCATCCCCAGCTCAACCACCAAATTGAGCTACAGCAGGGAATCGCCGCCGATGAATCCGCCGAACTGCTCCGCAATTTCTTCCGCGAGCGGCGGTAGGCGAAATCAGCCGCAACGATTCGGAACCTCATTTGTCGTCGGGTGTTCTCAGGGGCGGGGTTTCAGCCAGTCATCGTAGCTTCCCGCATCGATCGCCTTCGCAATGTCCGTCAGGCGGTGCTTTTCCATCACGCAGCCCCGCATTGTGAAAACCGTCTCCTGCGAACCGTCTAATGTTTGCAATAGTTCCTTGAAACGCGCTCCATCGAGTTGCCGAATCCCGGCAAGCGCGTAACTCTTGGCCGCCGGATCGCCCGTAGCGAAGATCTTTTCGAAGCAGGACAGCGCAAGGTCCGGCGGTTGCGACTGGATGACCCTGAAGTCAATTTCTCCCTGAGAGATTTTTCCGATGAAGCCGACGCCGCCAAATGCAAACACGCCAATTTTTGTGAGGTTCTTAACGGAGGCCGAGAGCGCGTCCTGCGCGGGGGCAACGCTGCATGAAACGATGAGCAGTGCAACAGCGAGACGTTTCAAGGTGCATTCTCCGACATAGGCCGCCTCGCGCCGACAATCCTGCGAGCCGTCTATAAAGTTAGACGCTCGCTGTTCTCAACTTGTTTCGAGTCACTTCCTCGTCAGCTTCCTGATCCGGTCCGCTTCCGCCGGCCACTTTGCCGCCAGCTCCGCGTAGCTTCCGCCCTGGTAATCGGCGAAATCGAACCCCGGCGTCACCGTGCAGCCCAGCAGCGCCACTTTTCCGCCGTCTACCAGCCGCGTCCCCTGCCACACCCCCGCCGGAACCACCAGCTGCACTTGCTGACCGGCGCTCAAATCTCCTCCAAGGGTAAAGACGGCGGAGCCGCGTCCGTCCTCGTAAAGCTGCAGCATTTCGACCGGATCGCCGAGATAAAAGTGGAAAATCTCATCCGAAGCCAGAACGTGCATCTCCGAAAATGTCCCTGCTTCGAGCAAGTAATAAATGGCCGTGCCCTGCGCCCGCACGCCGCGCGGCAGCTCCACGTTTCCCGCCGAGGTGTATGTTCTGCGGAACACCCCGCCCTCTACAGGGTGCGGTTCAAGACTTAAAAGCGACTTGATCTCCTCCGCAGTCATCGAATCTCCCGGGTGCTTCTGATCACAGATCGTAGCATCGCAGTTTGAGTAAACTTTCCTTATGAACGTGCAGGTCTACACCACGTCCTGGTGCCGCGATTGCCGAGCAGCGAAGCAGTTTCTCGATGAGCATGGCGTTGCCTACACCGAGGTCAATGTCGACGCGGACCCCGCCGCCTCCGCCGAGGTCTTGAGCCGCGTCGGCAAGCGCGCCGTCCCGCAACTGGTCATCGATGGCGAATGGTTCCAGCCCTACAAGCCCGGCCGAGGCCTGCTCATCGACGAACTGTGCAATCGCCTCGGAATTCCTCGCGGATAATCGCCGTCCCCTCGTACAATTGAATCGGAACCTAATGCCGCAACTATTGGCTGCGCAAGGAGTTTCTCCGTTGATCGATCGCTATACGCGCCCGGCGATGGGCGCGATCTGGACGGACGAGAATAAATACAGCTGCTGGCTGCGGGTGGAAGCGGCGGCAAGCAAGGTCCTTGCAGAGGACGGCGTCATTCCCTCGGCGGCCGCTAAAGCCATTGCCACCAAAGCTACTGTCTCCGCTGTGCGCGTCGCTGAAATCGAGTCCGAAGTCAAGCACGATGTCATCGCTTTCACAACGGCTGTCGCAGAATCGCTCAAAGCGCAGGGCTTCGACGCCGAATCGCGCTGGCTGCATTACGGCCTCACGTCAAATGACATTGTCGATACCGCCCAGGCCCTCCAGATCAAAGAAGCGTCCGCGCTCCTCAGCGACGGCATCGCCGGCCTGCTCGCGGTCCTCAAACGCCGAGCCATCGAGTTCAAGCACACGCCCACCATCGGCCGCACCCACGGCATCCACGCCGAACCGACCACCTTCGGACTCAAGCTGCTCAACTGGTACGCCGAAATGCAGCGCAATGCCGCCCGCTTTGCAGCCGCCGCCGAGGACATGCGCGTGGGCAAGCTCTCCGGCGCCGTTGGTACATTCGGACATCTTGGTCCAAAACAAGAAGAAAAAGTTTGCGCGCGTCTTGGACTCAAGCCAGCACCCGTCGCCACGCAGGTTATCCAGCGCGACCGCCACGCCGCCTACATTGCAACCCTCGCTATTATCGGAAGCACGCTGGACAAAATTGCCGTCGAAATCCGTCATCTGCAACGCACCGAGGTCCGCGAGGCGCAGGAGTACTTCAGCGAGAAGCAAAAAGGCTCCTCGGCCATGCCGCACAAGAAGAACCCCATCACCAGCGAACAAATCAGCGGCCTCGCCAGAGTCCTTCGCGGTAACGCACAGGCGGCCATGGAGAACATTCCGCTCTGGCACGAGCGCGACATTTCTCACTCGTCCGTCGAGCGCGTGATCTTCCCTGACTCGACAATCCTCGTCGACTATCTGCTGGCCAAGACGACCGGCCTGATTGACCGTCTGCTGGTCTACCCCGTGCGGATGAAGAAGAATCTCGAATCCACCGGCGGCCTCATCTTCTCGGGCCAGCTGCTTCTCGATCTTGCCGAGGCAGGCATGTTGCGCGAAGCCGCCTACGAACTGGTGCAGTCGCACGCCATGCACGCCTGGAAAGACGACATGAGCTTCCGCGACGAAGTGGCTCGCGACCCCAAAATTGCAAAGCTGCTCAGCCCTAAGAAGCTGGCGCGGACCTTCGACTATTCACGGCAGCTTGTCAACGTCGATGCCATCTTCAAGCGCGTGTTGGGAAGCTGACCACTCCGAAGTACGAATGCGCCGAAGTGGAGAATCTGCGATGACAAACTGGGATGTCATTCGATGGTGGGAGCTTCGACGGCTGCTCTATAACGGGATCCTTTTCCCCATCGGGATTGCCTCCATCATCGGCATGATGTTGCTCATGGAGAAAGCGGGCCCCGTTGGCGAGGATGCCCTCGAATCATTCGTGCCAGCTCTGGGTGCCGTCTTATACGGAATCATGGCGAACATATGCTATACCCTCGGTTGGATCGTCGAACTCGTCGGAAGAAGAAGTGACGAAGCCCGCGCCAGATTGCGCGCGAAAAAGCTATTCTTGATGGGATTGTGGCTTTCCTGTTTGTTGACGAGTGCGCCGTTCTGGTTCGGCCTCGTTTTCTGGATGACGCATAGAGGCCACTGATTCGAAGTGCCAGGAGTCCCAGTTCCCGCTTTTAGGACCTGGGAAACCACGAACCCCAAAAGCTGCACAGATGAGCGAGCAGCTGGAAGCTTGGAGCTAAAAGCTGAATTTAACCCTCGCCATCACCGGAGCGTCCGGCGCCATCCTCGCTCGCGAGGCACTCCGCGCCCTCGAAGCCGACGCCCGCGTTGCGCGCGTCCACTTTGTCGCCTCTGAGAATTCGCTCCGCGTTCTCGCCGAGGAACTCGGCGTCTCCGGCCGCAATGATCTTGTCGAGAAACTGCTTTCCACCAAAACCAACAAAATAATCCAGCTCTCCGACTCCGACATCGGCGCTTCCATCGCCAGCGGCAGCCATCCGTCCGACGGCATGATCGTCCTGCCCTGTTCCATGGGCACGCTGGCGGCGATCGCCCTTGGCCTCGCCAACTCGCTCATAGCCCGCGCTGCCGACGTCACGCTCAAGGAGCGCCGCCCCCTACTCCTCTGCGTCCGCGAAACGCCCTTCAATCGCATTCACCTGCGCAACATGACGCTGGCTGCCGAGGCCGGCGCAACCATCTTCCCCTGCATTCCCGCCTTCTACCAGCCCGCCGCCGACTCCACCGTCATGGCCCGCCAATTCGTCTGCCGCATCCTGGCCCACATCGGCCTTCCCCAGCCCGGAGCCTACGTCTGGAAGCCCGAAAAGTAGCTGTCTTCAGGAAAAAATCTGCAATTCTTCATGTCAATCGCGGCAAGTCTGCCGTTACAATGTGCGAACCCCCAGTGCCTGGCCGCCTCGTCAAAACTCATACGAGGAGCCTGTACAAAACCCCAAAACCAAATCCGGAGGAGGTCAAAATGGGAGACAAGGGCAAGAAAAAGAAGAAGAACAAGGCCAGGTCGGATGAATCAACGCACGTCAATGGCAAAGGTTACGTAAACGGCAGCGGCAAACCCAACGGCAAGGATCATTCCCCGGCCGTCGCGCATGTGCATGGAATCGAAATTCCCGCCATGCGCATCGGCAAAGACTGCGACTACGAGAAAGAGCTTAGCCGCCTGCAGATTGAGTTGGTCAAGCTCCACGAGTGGGTGCGGCACGAACATCTCAAGGTTGTCGTCCTATTTGAAGGCCGCGACGCGGCCGGCAAGGGCGGCGCCATCAAGCGCATCACTGAGTCGCTCAATCCTCGCATCTGCAAGGTTGTGGCCCTTGGTACCCCAACCGAGCGCGAAAAAACGCAATGGTACTTCCAGCGTTATGTCGCGCATCTGCCGGCAGCCGGCGAAATGGTGCTCTTCGACCGCAGTTGGTACAACCGCGCCGGCGTCGAGCATGTTATGGGCTTTTGCACCGATGCCCAGTATCAAGAGTTTCTACTCACCTGTCCTGAGTTCGAGCGCATGCTGGTCCGCTCCGGAATCATTCTCATCAAGTACTGGTTCTCCGTCAGCGATGCAGAGCAGGAGTGCCGTTTTCAGGAGCGCATGACCAATCCCACAAAGCGCTGGAAGATCAGCCCGATGGACCTCGAATCCCGCAAGCATTGGGCCGATTACTCCCGTGCGAAGGACGAGATGTTCAACCACACCGACCACAAACAAGCGCCGTGGTTCGTGGTAAACGCGGAAGACAAGAAGACTGCGCGTCTCAACGTCATCCGCCATTTCCTTTCCAAGATTCCTTACAAAGACCTCACTCCCGAGCCCATCGATCTTCCTCCGCTCGTTAAGGCAGAATACGTTCGCCCGCCTTTCCAGGAACAGCACCACATTCCAGTCGTTTACCGGTAACACTGGCCGGTCCAGCTTGATCGGGTCCCAATCCGGCCCGTCCGGCCGTCGATGCGACAACAGTTGTATTTGACATTCCGGCATCGCCGTCGGATACTGCCTGCATGTCGTTTTTATGGGCTTACGGATTTGCGGTCATGGCCATGTGCATGTGTATGGTCCAGGGATCCCTCCGTCCGGCTCGTGAACGGCGCATGCGCTAAGCGCAACCGATACTGAGTAGAGCGGCCCGGTCCCGAATAGGATTCGGGCCGTTTTGCGTTGTGCTGTGCTCCGCACTCTCAACTCTTGGACGAATGCATTGCCGAAATTAGAAGGAGATCAAAATGCCGGAACCAAAACCGCAGCAGCTCGCCACGCAGGCCGTTCACGCCGGCCAGTCGCCTGACCCCGCCACAGGCGCGCGCGCCGTGCCAATCTATCAAACCACTTCCTACGTCTTTCAGGACGCGGACCACGCCGGCCGTCTCTTCGCGCTCCAGGAGTTCGGCAACATCTACACCCGCATCATGAACCCTACCACCGATGTCTTTGAGAAGCGCGTAGCCGCTCTCGAGGGCGGCGCGGCAGCTCTCGCCACGGCCTCGGGCCAGGCGGCGGAGACGCTCACCATCCTCACACTGGCCGCGGCCGGCGACGAAATCGTCTCCACGACCTCGCTCTACGGCGGTACCTACAATCTCTTCCACTACACGCTGCCGCGCCTGGGCATCAAGGTCAAGTTTGCAGACGCCGACGACTTCGACGGCTTGCGCGCCCTCATCAACGGCAAAACTCGCGCTGTCTACACCGAGACCCTCGGCAACCCCAAGCTCGACATCGCCGACATCGAGCAACTCGCCTCCATCGCCCACGAGCACAAGCTCCCGCTGGTCATCGACAACACCTCAGCCTCGCCGGCTCTGGTCCGGCCGATCGAGTGGGGCGCCGACATTGTCGTCAACTCGGCCACCAAATTCCTCGGCGGCCACGGCACGGCCATCGGCGGCGTCATCGTCGACGCCGGCAAATTCGACTGGGCAGCTTCGGGCCGCTTTAAGGACTTTACCGAGCCCGATCCCTCCTATCACGGCCTTCGCTACACCGAGGCCTTCGGCCCGCTGTCGTTCATCCTCAAGGCGCGCGTGCAGGGGCTGCGCGATACCGGCGCGGCGCTCTCGCCCTTCAACGCTTTCCTGCTGCTGCAAGGGATCGAGACACTCCACCTACGCATGGAGCGTCATTCGCAGAACGCGCTGGCTGTCGCCAAGCATCTCGCCGAGCATCCTGGCGTCGATTGGGTGAACTATCCCGGCCTCTCGACCAGCCCCTACAATGCGCGGACGAAAAAGTACATGCCCAACGGCGCGGGAGCGCTCGTCACCTTCGGCGTTCATGGTGGATACGACGCGGGAAAGAAGCTCATCAACTCTCTCGAGCTGTTTTCCCTATTGGCCAACATCGGTGACGCCAAGTCGCTCGTGATTCACCCCGCCTCGACCACGCATCAGCAGCTTTCGGTTGAGGAACAGGCGGCCACGGGCGTGACACCGGAGATGGTGAGACTTTCCGTCGGCATAGAAGACATTCGCGACATCCTTGCCGATCTCGATCAGGCAATCGAAGCCGCTAATGGCCAAAAGTTTGCCGGCTCAACCCGCTCTGTTGCGGCAAAATAGGGAAGACGCCTGTGCAGGATGAGTTGCGGTTTGCAAGAGTGAGAAAGTGAAGAAGTGAACGAAGCGAGAGTGAGCTTTTTACCTCATCACTTTTTCACTCCTTCACTTGCCCCCTTGCGGCAGCCCATCATTCCTGGAACTCTTGTAGCATGAACCGAAGCTAACAAACGGAGCTGGCAGCCAGAGCCTGAATATGACCGATAGCTACAGCCGCAGCGGCGCTTCGCCGCCCGCATCGAGAACCGTGGAGCCCACCTACGAAGGCGATTTCGTTCTGGACGGCTCCCTGCCGCTCGAGTGCGGCCGCTCCCTCATCTGTCCCACGCTGCATTACGCCGTCTACGGCCGGCTGAATGCGGCGAAGGATAATGCCGTTCTTGTTTGCCACGCACTCTCGGGCTCGGCTCTCGTCGGCTCCTGGTGGCCTGAAATCTTCGCTCCCGGCGCAGTCCTCTCGCTGGAGCACGACTTCGTCATCTGCATCAACATGCTGGGCTCCTGTTACGGCTCCGCGGGGCCCGGGTCCGTTAATCCCGAAACGGGCGAAATCTACGGGCCGGACTTTCCTCTGGTCGGCGTCCGCGATAATGTTCGTGCCCAGGCACGCCTTCTCGATTCGCTCGGCATCCGCCGCCTTCGCCTTGTTCTTGGCGGATCCATCGGCGGAATGCAGGCATTGGACTGGACTATCCTCCAGCCCGATCGCGTCGAGCGCGCGCTCATCATCGGTGTCACGCCGCTGTCCGCCATGGGGCTGGCTCTCAACCATCTTCAGCGCCAGGCCATCCAGCACGATCCGGAATGGGCCGGCGGTCGTTATTTGCCGCAACGCCCTCCGCGCAGCGGGCTGGCGCTGGCCCGCAAGATCGCGATGATCAGCTACAAGTCCGCGCCTCTGTTCGACGAGCGCTTCGGCCGCAATCCCAACCGCAGCGGCGAAGATCCCTGGGCCGCAAATGGAAACGGCAGCGGCCTCATCGGCGAGCGATTTGACATCGCCGGTTACCTCGATCTTCAGGGCAGCCGGTTTATCGAGCGCTTCGATGCCAACGCCTACCTTGCCATTCTGCGCGCCATGGACACATGGGATCCGCTGCGCGGTTACGCTTCGCCGCAGGAGGCTTTTGGCCGCATAAAGGCGCGGCTCAGCTTCATCGGCATCAACTCCGACTGGCTGTTTCCGGCAGAAGATGTGCGCCGCTTTGCAGAATCCATTCGCGCGGCCGGCGCTCAGGCCGACTACCGCGAAATGAAAAGCGCCCACGGCCACGACGCATTTCTAGCCGAGCAGGTCGAGCTCGTCCGCCTGCTGCAGTAGCCCTTCTTCTGGCCGGAATTAGGAGCCTCCTGCGCGGCCCTGCGTTCTATCCAGTGCCCCCGGTTACTAGCGTGCTGCGCGCTCCACGCCAGCCCTCGCGCTTTTCTTGTCACTGGCGTGTTGGCTTCATATAATCCTCGCAAGAAGCATTGGTGGCCGTGGTATCTTTATATCCGTCGCCCCCTGACTCCGCCGCCACCCAGGTTGGTTGCCCGTTTGCTGGCGAGAGAGTGATTCTTGATTTCTATTTCGGCATTTCCCAGGAGCACTGCATGAACAAGTTAGTCTTTGCATCTGCGATGGCATTGGCAAGCATGAGCCTTGTTTCCACGCCAGCGTTGCGAGCTCAGGATTCCGGCCAGATCAGCCTTCCGCCGGATCAATTCAACTCCTATCAAAACGCCATGACGCAGACCGACCCTGG
>CAZVYV010000006.1:0-33725 GCA_964630985.1 uncultured Occallatibacter sp. | reverse complement strand
ATCGCACTACCGTCTAGATGTTCGTGTCCTTCGCTTCTCCCAGAATCAGCTTGAGCGTCATTTGTTTCTTGCCGCGCACAATGGCCACGCTGACCGTGTCGCCAGCCTGGTGCTTGTCCATCAGCGCGCTGATGTCCTCGGGATCCGTCACCTGCTGGCCGTCGATGGCGACAATGAGATCGCCGCCGATCATGATGGGTTGGTTGCCCACGTACGCCTGCTCATTGCCGCCGCGGAGGCCGGCACGCTCGGCTGCCCCACCGGGAAGAACGCGCTGAATCAAAACGCCGGATTCGGCCACGAGGCCCATCTGCGAGGCGAGCTCGGGGCCAATCGCATACGACACGATGCCCAGTGAGGGCCGCTTGACCTTTCCATAGCGAATGAGATCCGCGAGCACAGCTTTAGCCGTATTAATCGGGATAGCGAAGCCGATGCCCGAGCTTTGTTCGGCGCCGTTCGACGCGATCAACGTATTGATCCCGATCACTTCGCCCGATGAGTTGAGCAGTGGGCCGCCCGAGTTGCCGGGGTTGATCGCCGCATCGGTCTGGATGGCGTCTTCAATCGGCGCTCCATCCTGGTTGCGAATCGACCGGATGGAGCTGATGATCCCACGCGTCATGGTGCCGCTCAGCCCGAATGGATTGCCGATGGCGTAGACCTTCTGGCCCACATTGAGCTGCGAGGAGTCAGCCAGCGTGACCGCCTGGAGGTCCGGCGCGTCGATCTGAAGCAGTGCCAGGTCGTGCACCTTGTCCACGCCGACGACCCGGGCCGGGTAGCGCCGCTTGTTGTAAAGCATCACCTCGATGCCGCGATTGGCGCCGTCGACAACGTGAAAGTTAGTGAGGATGTGACCGGCCTTGTCGAGAACGAATCCCGAACCTTGCCCCTGCTGCGGAACATTCCCATAAAAGAAATCGAAAACCAGCGCGGTCGAAGTAATGTTGACCACCGACGGCAGAACTCGCTTGTAGATGGCGATGTTGTTCTGCTCTTCGGCATCGTACGCGGGCGAGGCGTGAGCTTCCGTCAGCTCGAGCGGCGAGTTGGACCCGTCAGACCCGATCAGCCCCGTGTGGGTTCCGAAAAAGCCATGCTCAATGCGCGTGGTGATGAGCCAGAATCCGCACACAAAAATCAACACGATAATGAGAATCCGGGTCAGTTTCATAGTTGGTCGACCTTGTTGACCCTCCTGATCTTGTTACGGATCGAGCGTAGCGGAGTTCCGTTCAGCGGGCCGCAATCGCTTCCCTTATTGTAGTGACAGCTTCTGCCCGGTTTTGTTGCTCTCGGCTTCGAGGCGCGGCCAGAGCGCCTCAACCTGGGCGCGGAGTGCCGCGATATCGCCCGAATTATCAAGAACATAATCCGCCTGCGCTGTTTTTTCGGCATCGGGAACCTGGTGCGATAACCGATTGCGCGCATCGACTTCCACAGCCGCGCGGTCTGCAGCATTGGGTGCAACGCGTGCGGCGTAGCGCGCGACCTTGAGATCGTCGGGCGCTTTAACCACGATGATGCGGTCGATGCGGCGGCGCCAGTCGGCGAGCTCGCTTTCTCCGCGCGCGCGAGCGTCGCGCACAACTTCGAAGATCAACGCCGATTCGAGGACGGCGACGGCTTTGGCATCTCGAGCGAAGACTTCGTCCATCCAGCGGCGCTGCGCTTCAATCACCGGCGGATGCACGATGGCATTCAGTTCCTGAAGGCGGCCATGGCGGAAAGCAAGTTCGGCAAGGCGGGCGCGGTTTAGATGGCCGTCTTGATTTACGACTTCATGGCCAAAGTGTTCGACGATTCTGTCGTAAACATCGTGGCCCGGCTCCATCATTTCGCGGCCGAGTGCATCGGCTTCTATAACCTGCGCGCCGAGCTCGCGCAGCATCGCCGCGACAGTGCTCTTACCGCTGCCCAAACCGCCGGTGAGGCCGACGCGGAGCACGGCCTAAAGCCCCCGTCTCATGCGGGCGGCGCGCACGGTGTTCGACATCAACATCGCAATCGTCAGCAAACCCACGCCGCCGGGCACGGGCGTGTAAGCGCCGGAAATCTCAAAGGCCTTTGGATCGATATCGCCGACGACAACCGATCCGCGCTTGGCAAATGCCGCTTCGCGTTTCTCGTTGCCCTTGAAGAATCGGTCGAATTCCTCGCGCGTAGTGATGCGGTTGATGCCAACATCGACGAGCGTGGCGCCCGGCGTGACCATCTCCCGCGTGATGTAGCCGGGACGGCCGATGGCGGCAACCAGAATGTCTGCCTGCTTCGTGATCGCCGGCAGGTCGCGCGTCTTCGAGTGGCAAATCGTCACGGTCGCATTTTGGTGAAGCAGCAGCATCGCAACCGGTTTGCCAACAATATCGCTGCGCCCGACCACAACGGCGTGCTGCCCGGCAATGGGAATCTCGCTGCGCCGGAGAATCTCAATCACACCCGCTGGCGTGCAAGGCGCAAGAGCCGGACGGCCTGCGAGCAGGCGGCCCGCATTCACAGGATGAAATCCGTCCACGTCTTTTGCGGGGTCAACCGCGTCGAGAAGAGCCTTGGCGTCGACCTGCGGGGGAAGCGGCAACTGGATCAGAATTCCGTCGACGTCTTCGCGCGCGTTGAGCTGTGCGACGAGCGCAAGCATTTCCTCGGTCGTGACGGTGTCGGGCGGGGTGTTCAAGTCGCTATACAGGCCGAGCTCAGCGCAGGCCTGTACCTTACTGCGAACATAGATCTCCGATGCGGGCACATGACCCACGAGCACCGCCGCCAAGCCTGGCTTGATGCCGTGAGCGGCAAGCGCTCGGACCTCTTCCGCCACCTCCTGTTTGATCGCAGCCGCAATGGCCGCGCCGTCCAGAACCTTTGGCATTCTTCGCTCCAAAGATTTATGGTATCGCCTCGGGCGGCAGCTTCGAAACGTGGCGTTGACGCGCAGCGTTGGAGCGATTTCGATTGATCCTCGCCGTCCACCTCACGCCTATGCTCGAAAGGCGCGGAATGGATGGCGAAACACGGCGCCGTTATTCGATGACCCCGGGACGACGAACGTCGGGGCGGTACATCGGCAGGCCGGATGGTCGCGGCTTGACGACCTGACTTTCATCGCCGCGCAGCTTCATTTTGCTCAAATGCACATCGTAGCCCGTGCCGGGAAGCAGCGATTCGAGCACAAACGCGTCCGCGCCGCTACTCTTGAGTTCTCGATAGCGGTAGATGCCGACTTCGCCTTCACTGTTCTCTGTTCCTCCGGATGGCGCATCAAGAAAACGCTGAGCGTCAGCCATCGTAGACGCGGGATGGTCTTCGCCTTCCGCCAAGCTCTCGGCCGCGTAGGAGCGGACCAGCTTGGTCCAGTAGCGGGAGAGCAGATCGGTGTTGGCGAAGAGGTCGGCCCAGATGATCTCTCCGCGAACGGCCACGACCACTCCGATGGCATGCTCTTCACGCAGCTGGGCAAGCACTTGCTCGCGAGCGTTCATTACCGGGGCGGCAGCTTCATCCACTTTCTCGCTAACTGCGGAGTCCTGCATCGCCTTGGCGTAACTGCTGGTGCCGAGGGTGCGGCGATAGCTTCCACCCGGTGCCGGTCCGCCGGAGCTGACTGGCGGCGCAGCCGCGGCTTCCATATGCGAGATCGCACCGCCCACTGAGTTCCACACCTGCTGCTGGTCCTGGTCGACCATGGCGCGCTCGCGCACTTCGGGCTGCACCATAAAGCTCTTGAGAGCGGTCTTGCCCGCGGCGCCAAAGTTGGCTGAGCTCTCTGTCCAACGGCCCGGCTCGATGCAGAAAACTCCAAGGTCAATGGGATCGGCGTCGGCAGGAACGATGCGGTCCTTGGCGACAATCCGGTCCTGCTTGCCGCCGGTAACAATCTCGCCGGCGAGCAGCAATAGCGGCCGCTTGGAGTGGTTGACGAGCACCAGCGTGTTCACTTCATCGCCGCGATCGTAGTTGTCTTGGGGCGGTTGGGGCCCTCTGGGTCGCACCAGCCCTCGCGCGCGTCCGGCCTCTGTCACTTCCACTTCGCCGTTCTTCAGGCCTTCATCGAGCGTTATAAACGGGGCATCTCCCGTGGATTTCCCATCGACGCGCACAATGGGAAACAAGAGAAGATTGCCGCTCTCAATGGGTGCGAGCACGCGGTAAGGACCGCCTTGGCCCTCCACCGGACCGCCCGCCGCTTTCACTCCCCTTCCTTGAAACCATGCGGCCAGCGCGATGAACAGCGCCACCGCTACCCCAAATCTGCCCCACTTCTTCATAAGTCTCCTCCGCTGGCCTGCGGCTTACCGCATCGGCCTTCCATTGAAGAACGCTGCGCCGGCGGGAACTTGCAGGACTTTTTTGAGCGCGCGCCGGCCGCCGCCCCGGATTCGGAGGCCAAAGGGTTTGCCAATACGTCCAATTCATTAGGCGAATCGTGAGGCAGTGGGAATGGCGTCAGCGGAGTCCGCCGCCGGTGTGCCCGAGACGGTCAGCGTGTCAGAAGCTGCGCTCCCCGAACCGCGGGGAACGATGGACCGCCGTTTGCTCGATGAACTTTGGCGCGCGAGCGATGGACCGAGCTGGGGCTTGGAGCGCGAAGAGTTCAACCGAATCGTGGCTGCGGCGGGATCGGCGCAAAACTTCGGATTGGCGGCGGAAGCGGCCGCGACGAGCCAGCAGCAAGCGGCGTTCTTTCGCGGGCTCCGCATGAACGAACTGGTGCTCGCGCGCGCCTGCGCAGCCGGGAACGAGCACGCGTGGGAGCACTTCATCGCCCTGTACCGCCAGCCGCTGATCCGTGCGGCCATCGCCATCACCGGAAGCGAGACGCTGGGACGCGATCTGGCCGATCAGCTTTACGCGGAGCTGTTTGGGTTGAACATGCGCGAAGGCGAACGGCGCTGCCCCCTGCTTTCATATCGCGGACGAGGCTCGCTGATGGGCTGGCTGCGGACCACCCTGGCCCAGAGGCATGTTGACCATCATCGACGCACGCGGCGTGAGCAACCGATCGAGGAGATCGAGGTGGCGGCGGCAGATGCCTCGCCACCGACGCCCGGCACTGAGCTTTCGCAGTTGGAGCGCGCCATCGAACAGGCGCTCCAGCAGCGCGATGCCGAAGAACGCTTCCTTTTTGCAGCATATTATCTTGACGGGCAGACCTTGTTGCAGATTGCGCGCGTGCTTTCAGTGCATGAAGCTACGGTGAGCCGCAAGTTGCGGCGCGCAACTGAGGAGACGCGGAAACATGTGCTCAGGAATCTACGGAAAGAAGGGTTGAGCAGGCGCGCGGCAGAAGAGGCGCTGAACGCAGACCCGCGCGATTTGGCAGTAAACCTGAAAAAACATCTGCAAAAATCGCAAACAGAAACGTTCAAAGAACAGGCAGCGCCATGAGTGCAAAGTCACATCACGAGATTCACCCCGACGCGGAGATCCTCAGCGCGTTTGCTGAGCAGGCTCTCAGCGCGAAGGAGCAGGGCGATGTGCTCAGGCATTTGGCGGTTTGCGGCCGGTGCCGGGAGATCGCGGCCTTGGCAGGTGAGGCTGCGAGTGCCGAAGTTGCGGCGCCGCGACATCGCGTTGCGCGGCCCAGAATATGGTGGAAAAGCTGGAGCCTCGCATTGGCTCCGGTTGCTGTAGCCATGGCAACGGCTGCAATCGCGGTGTACGTGCACGAGCGCAGTTTGGAGAAGAGCGCGGATGTAGCGAGGCTCGAGCGGCAGCAAGCGGACGACAAAGCACCAGTGTTGCCGCAGGCTCCGCCTCGACCCCCCGTTGAGGCTTCGCCTCCGGAGGCCCCGCATAGTGCGCCCGAGAAAACAAAAAGGGCGGAACGGCTCGAAAGGGCTGCGCCGCCCGCGCCCGTCGCCGAGCCGGATGAAACGGCTGCCGTGCCTCCTCCTGAAATTACGGCTGGCATGCTGCCCGCTCGCGGGGGGCCTGTAGTGAATCCTGAATTTGAACGTCGCAGAACAGCCGATGAGGCGTTCGCTCCGAGACCAACGGCGCCAGACGACAAGGCGCTCACTGATGCTGCTGCGCATGATGAGGAGCGCAAGAAGCGCGCCGAGGAAGAAGCTGAGGTCAGGCGCCAATTTGCTGCCAGGGCGCCTGTGTCGAGTGATCAAGACAGCCCGGGAAATTCCGCTCCGGGGAGCGGCTCTGCGGGAAGCACCGAAACTGTCGATGTTTCTGCGCAGCAACTTGAGACGCAACCAGCCCCTGCGGCTGGGCAACTGCAGTTACATGGATTGCGCTCCATGGTGGATCGAACAGCCGGCCCGTACGCTTTTCACCTTCCTGGCGGGCGGCCCGCAGTTTCGAGTGCTTCGACGGATCATCGCACGCTTGCCATTGACGAGACAGGCGAACTGTTTCTCAGCGAGGACTCCGGAGCGACATGGAGCAAAGTGAAACGGCAATGGGACGGGCACGCCATTCTGGTGCGCAGGCATGCGAACGCGGTCGACACATCGGGAGCGACGCCGGCACCCGAGACGGGGCAAAACCGAGCCGCCCTGGGTGATCTGTCTCAACCCGAGACAGTGTTTGAACTCGTGAATGACCAAAATCAGGTATGGATCAGCCAAGACGGAAGAATCTGGACTGCGCAATAGTCTCCGGCGCCCCTCGACTTCGCGCTGTCGATTTTCCCTGTTGAAAAATCGCACAATTGCCGAAAAACCACTTATGGGAAAGTGCTTGGTCAGAGTAGTGCGCCGGGCGCACCGTCGCTTCGGCGGAGATCACAATCTCTGAGCCGCGGGTCAAGATGGCTGGATTTTGGGGGCAGTGCTGGTGAGAGCGACAGTTTTGGATGAGCGACGCGCAGGCTCTGCCCCAGTGCCCTGGGCGTATCTACGTCTTCCGCCTTTTCCTCAAGTCGCTGTAAGAGTCCTGCAGCTTGCCGGCAACGAAAATGTGCAATTACACCAGCTGTGCGATCTGATCTCCTCTGACCCGGCGTTTGCCAGCGAGGTTTTGACAGTCTCCAATTCCCTGCTCTACGCGCCACGCTATCCTTCGACGACGATTCTGCAAGCCGTGGCCGTGCTTGGCGCTAACACCCTGCAAGGAATGTGCGTGACGGTAGGCGTCAGAGCCTATCTGGGCAAGACGATGAGCTACCCCGCCATGCGCAACCTGTGGCGGCATAACCTGGCATGCGCCATCATCGCCAGTCGGATTGCGAATGTGGGACCGATCGATAAAGACACCGCATACACGGCAGGCATTCTGCACGATGTTGGGCGCATGGCGTTGGCGGTCATTCAACCCAAGGGGTATGCGGCACTGCTCGAAAAGCATCACGGAGCAGCGGCCTCAATGCTGGAGGCCGAGCGCGAACTGTTCGGCTGGGATCATTGCGAGGTTGGGCGGCAACTAATCGGAGACTGGAAGCTCCCGCAGAGCTTCGAGGCCGTCGTCGCCGATCATCATTCAGAGAGGCGCTCTGACGGCGAATGGGATGTGGCCGAACTGGTCAAGGTGAGCTGCGCAATAGCTTCGGCAATTGGATTCGCCGCATTTTCCGGATGTGAAACGGCGAAGTACCCGGAATTGCTTGAAACCCTGCCGGCGGCGGAACAGAATTCGTTTCATCCCGTTGTGGAGACGCTTAAGAGTGAAATTGCAGACAGCATTCACGCCATCGAGTCGGTTTGAATTGGATGTTTCACCTTGCATTGGTTGCGCCGGGTTGCATTAGGCCCGTGACCCGGCGCGTTTTTTCATCCAATTCGTTCACACCCTATGTTCGCATCAGTTTGCGCTGCAGTTCCTCGAGGGTTTGGCCCTTGGTTTCGGGATAGAAGAGCGCCACCACAATAAACTGAACTACCGTAGCCGCCGCGAAGAATATGAACGGCGTGGCCGTGCTCATCATCGTCACCACAATCGGAAACACGAGCGCAATCAGCGTGTCACTAAACCAGTGACTGGCGCTGCCGACACCTTGCCCTTTGGAACGCACCGCGGTCGGAAACACTTCGCCGATGTAAACCCAGATCACTGCGCCCTGCGAAACGCTGAAAAACGCAATGAAGGTAACCAGCAGCCACAGCAAATCGCCGCGATGGGATTCGGTTGCGAACACCCAAGCCACGCCGGCAAGGCAGCTGGCGCAGCCTGCCGCGCCGATCAGCAGCAACGACTTGCGGCCCAGTTTGTCGATCAGCGACATGCCGACAATGGTAAACAAAAAATTGGTGGTGCCGATGGCGATTGCCTGCTGATCGCTCGAGATCTGGCTGAATCCGGCGGCAGCAAAGATATTGTTCAGGTAGTACAGAATGGCGTTAATGCCGGCAAGCTGGTTGAAAGCGCCAATTCTGATGGCGAGAAATAGAGGATAGCGATACTTCCATTGGAATACGCGCTCGTGGGCCGTCGCGTGTTCCTGCGCCAAGGCCGCCTGGATATCGGCTAGCGCTGCCTCCGGATCCGGATCTCCCATTAATTTCAGCACCGAGAGCGCATCATCCATTCGATTCTTCGAGACTGACCAGCGCGGGCTGCGCGGAATTCCGAAAAGCAGCGCGAGGAAGACCACCGCAGGAACTACGGCGATGCCTACTTGAATTCGCCATTCTGCCGCTCCCAGATGCATGGTGCGAATCACGTAATTCGAAATGTAGGCCACCATGACGCCGAACACAACATTCAGCTGAAAGCACGCCACGAGCCGGCCGCGCAAATTCGCAGGGGCAAGCTCAGCAATATATACCGGGCCGAGCACGGATGATGCACCGATTCCAAGGCCGCCGATGAAGCGAAACGCCATGAACGACAACCAGCTCCATGACAGCCCGCCCCCAAGCGCCGAGACAATGTAGAGCAACGCCGTGATGCGTAGCGTCTCACGGCTGCCGAGCCTCTGTCCTACCTGGCCGGCTCCGAGTGCGCCAATCACCGTGCCCACTAAACCGATAGCTACCGTGAACCCTTTTTCTTGCGGGTTCAGGCCATAGAGATGAACCAGCGCGTCGATTGCGCCGGAGATCACGACCGTATCGAAGCCAAAGAGCAAGCCCGCTAAAGCCCCCGAGAGCGTGGCCCGAAACAGGCTTGAGTTGAGTCGCATTGTCCTTACACCCTCGAGTTCCAAACTATGCTACAGACGGAATAGGAAGACGGCAAACGGGCGCAGGCAAATCGGGCCGCATGCATTTCTCCCTGAAACCTCGGAGAAAGCGCATCGAGCAGAGTGTTAAGCGGATGGTTTCCCTGGACCATCCCTACGAGGCATAACAGCCAGTACGCGACAACGATGCTTGTCAGCCGCGCTCCATGCCATGGGAATCTCGCTCTCCATGCATGCGCAGTCGCCAGTCTCCAAGGTGTCGCGCAAGCCGCCCGCATCGAGACGCAGGCGCCCTTCGAGCACATAAACGACGGCTCCAGTTGCCTGAAAGGCGTTGACGGCGATGCTGGCGCCTCCGGGCGGAAATTCGACAATCTGCGCCATGAGACGGAATCCCCCGCCCTCGTCGTTCAACGGCGTCACTTTGACCGAATCCGCCGCGCGCCCTTCGCCCTCAATGTGTGCCTTCCGTGTGATGGAAAGCGCGTGATGGGCGGGCTCGGAGAAGAAGTAGCTCATGCTGACCCCGTAGACGCGTGCGATAGTGGCCAGCGTTGGCAGAGTCGGCATCATGCGATCGGTTTCGAGTTTCGATAGCAGCGCAGTGGAGAGGCCGGTTTGGGAGGCCAATCGGGAGAGAGTGAGCCGCTTGCCGGTCCGCAGCGAGCGCAGCTTGAGGCCAATGCAATACGGTTCCAGAGCCCATTGGGCGTAGGAAATAGTCTTGGACATAAAAGACTCCAAAATAATTGTTCGGAAACTGAGGATCAGTCTACGTCAAACGGGGTAGGAGCGCGCCGCGCGGGTCGCGCTTCGGCTATTGTTTCGGCATCACCGGCTGCAGCCACGCGCCGTTGCCGGCCGAGTCCCACACATCAAAGCGCACCCACTTCTTGCCGCGCGCGTCGAAGGAGACGCGGAAGGCCTTGGTGCCGAATGCTTCCGTATCGGTGAGCCGGATGATTTGGCGATCAACTCTTGTGCCATCACTCCAAACCAGTTCGGCGAAGTCCAGCGGGAAAGTGTATTCGATGCTGGCAGTGTAAACACTCTTCGCTCCTGAGCCTTCGATGCCCCAGTTGTGAAAGAGAATCTCGCCCGTTGTGCCGAAAAAGTTGCCGTCGCGAATGCCTTCGACCACAGGCGCCCAACTTTCGTTGTAGGCGGGCACCTTGTCCAGCTTGAGATAGTTGATCGCCAGCATCGGATAAGTCTCATCGCTGGGAATCTTCATGTAGGTATCGCCCTCGGCGAGCATGAACTTGGGCTTGGGAGCCCAGTTGCTCATGTCGTCGTTGACGCCGAAACACCTCTTCTCGCACAGGCTCGCCTGCGAAAGATCGACGGGCAGCGACTCCCATGATGCGCCAATGAAGCGGTCGTTCAGGAAGAAGTCCTTGTCCTTGTATTCGTCGGGATACATCGCCGAGCTTTTCGTGCGCGGGTGCGCCGCCCAGAGGATTCCCTCTTCGCGATTGACGAAATTCTCAATGTCAGCGACCGAGCCGAGATGGTAGACGTGGCCGTAAGTCGGATCGTTTTCTTCAAACGTCTGGCTAGCTGGGCGCGGCGCAGCGTGAGAAAAGTAGACCGGTTTCGGCAGCATCAGGTACCAGTGGCCGCCGAGGTAGCTGTTCACCTCTTCGGCGGGAATGACAAGGAAGTTCTTGTCGCTCATCTTGCGCGCGCCTTCAAAATAGAGCTTCTGCTCATAAAAGCGCTTGGGTCCCGGATCGGTGAAATCGGAGTCGTCGTGGAAGTCGGCAAGGTAGACGATGTTGATGCCGAGGCTGCGAAAAACTGGAACCCACGTCGGCATAAAGTCAGAAGTGCCGCGGTCGCGGATCATCTCATTGAAGTCGAGATGGAAGTGGCCGGTGACCGTTTTGAAGCCGGGAACTGGTTTGTAAGTATCGTTGTGCGTGTAGGCCATAACCTGCTGCTGGGTTTGATGGGAACCTGCGGCGCTGAGGTAGTAATAGACAGCCATGCGCTGCGTTGTGCCGGGAGGCGCGTTGTAGAGGGCGTAGTTGTAAATTTGCGAGCGCGCGACGCGCACGCGGCGATCCCACACTTCGTCAGAGATGCCCCATGGAGCATAACCTTCGCCATGTTCGGGCTGCATCGCACCCAGAGAAAATTCGCTGTCGCTGTCTTTGCGGTAGTAAACGTAGCCGAGGTTGACCTCGTTCTCACGCGCAAAGAAAAATTTGTGCGGCGACGGAAAAACGGCTAGCGAGCCGGTGCCTGCGTCAAGAATTTCGAGCCTGTTGCGCGCTTGCAAGTCGACAGGCTGCTGATTGATATCACCGCCGAAATCGTACTCCTGCCACTCGTCGGCATCGTCGCGCCATTCGAGTTTTGTGTCCGGGTGAATTGAAAAGCCTTTCAGACCGGCCTTGTAGATATAGGCCACATCGGGCGCATCGGTTTTGGCCAGCGCCTCCTGGCGCAGCAGATTCGAGCCTTTGTAAGCAGTGAATTCGAGGTCGCCGGAAAAAAGGCCGAGCGTGAGGCCGTTGAAGTCGACACTGACCCGGTCGCCGTCGCTCGCGACTCTGCACGAGCTCGAGTTGTAGCTCACCGTCGCGCGCTTCACCTCATCCGGTGTGCGGCCGGGACCGACTAGATGTGAGTCAAGACCCGGAATCTCAAGCGGCGCATCCCAGAAGACGTTCCACTTGTACTCGTTCTCCGTCTCGGGCGTGTCTTTTTGCAACTTCTTCAGGATGTCGAGTTCAGTGGTCGAGATGCGCCGCCGGCCCGTGGTGACCTGAAAGTCCGGCGCCAGGTCCTTGCCAAGAACGATCCAAGTGCCGCCGGACTTGCGCGCAGCAAGCTCGATGATCACCGGCTGACCGTCTCGCAGCGCAAAGCGCGTCCGGTTCTGCTGGCCCTGCTCGCCTGGCCACGACACCTCGACGGAATCGCGGCTCGCCGTCGCCGTCACGCCCGCGATGCCCTTCCAATCCTGCAGACTGCAGCTCATGTTCTGCGCGGCCACCGAGCTGCCCCACAAAACGAATACCGATGCGAAGTGAACCAATCTCATAGATTTCTCGGATTCCCTTGCGGTTGATCTTCGACTCAGGTTGGTCGCCAGCACGGCGCGAATGCGGGGACGAATTCGCGCGCGGGCAAATTATACCTTCACGAAGATCTTCCTGCGATAAAGCGCCCACACTGGAAGGAAACAGACCATTGCGTAGAAAACAGAGTAAGCCAATGCTCTCCAGCCGGGATCGCCGATGGGCACGAAGACATGCTCGTACAAATAATCGAGCGCGTCGTACCGGTGTCCGCTGGCGGTGAAGGGTACGAGGCCGATGGCGCCTTCCAGGAGATCACTGATGATGTACGCGACGATGGCGTTCGAGCCGAAGACCAGCCAGGGCCACAGCAGCCGCTTGCTCCAGCCTGACTTACCCCATCCGCGCTGCTCGATCGCCCAGTAGACAAGCGCAAGCAAAAGCAGCGACCATCCGGCCGCAACAAGAACATAGGAACTCGTCCACATTTTCTTATTGAGGGGAAACCAGATCGACCAGAGATAGCCTGAAGCGAGGCATGTCGCTGCGCCAAAAGCAAGGCCCAACGTATTTGTCCTCGCCGCGCGCTTGCTTTTGAGCCACATCGCAGCCAGCAGACCAACGAGCGTGGTCCCGACTGCGGGAATGTCGCTGAGCAGCCCTTCTGGGTCACGCAGATCGTGAGCTGGCGGGTCTTCGTAAAGATGCCCCGGCATCAATTGCCGGTCGAGCCATGCCACGATGTTTTGGTCTTTGTCGAGGAAAGGAACATCGCGCCCCGGAACGCCTGCTCCCGGCACCGGAACCCAGCGCACCAGAACCCAGTAACCTATGAGCACGCAGAAGAGAAGCGCAACCTTGGTCCACACGCGGCGATCCCAAAGGTAAAGCAGGCTGACGATCAGGTAGCAGACGGCAATGCGCTGCAACACACCGTAATAGCGCAGATGGTCGAGATGATAGTGCGGGAAGCCGTTGACAAAAATGCCCAGCATATACAGGATGGCGGCACGCCGCAGCGAGTGCCATGCAAGCTTCGCGCGCGAATCGCCGCGCCTGAGCCGCGCTTCAATCGAAAAAACAATGGACACGCCTACGACGAAGAGAAAAGTGGGAAAGACAAGGTCGGTGGCTGTAAACCCATTCCAGTCGGCATGGCGCATCTCGCTCCAGGCGCCCTCGCCGCCGGTGTTATTCACCATGATCATGAAGGCGATGGTGAGGCCGCGGAGCACGTCGAGCGACAGCAGCCTTTGGGGCGTCGCTACCGGCGCTGGAGCGGTCATGATCAGGGCTCTCCGTGAATCGCGAATGCACCTACGCTACGCGACCGGAGCTCATTTCGCAAAACCGTCGCCGGGACATTGCCGCACCCACCCCTTCCGCTGCTAAACTCGCCCTTCAAGGGGTTTCACAGGAACTTCGCAGTCCATTGTCCGGAGGCTTGCCTTGGCCGAATTTCAGCCGTTCGTTCCCGCCGATCAACATCCGCCCGAGTTCACGTTCCGCGCCCTGCTTCTCGGCTCCATCTTCGGGCTCATCTTCGGCGCCGTAACGGTGTATGTAGGCTTGCGCGCAGGGCTCACCGTGGCCGCATCGATTCCCATCGCGGTGCTTTCCATCAGCATTCTTCGGGCCTTCGGCCGCGCCTCGATTCTTGAAAACAACATTGTCCAGACCACGGGCAATGCCGGCCAGTCGATCGCCTCCGGCGTCATCTTCACCCTGCCCGCGCTGGTCTTCCTCGGCTTCGATCTTGAGTACTCGCGCATCTTCATGCTCGCCTTGATCGGCGGTTGGCTCGGCGTCCTTTTCATGATTCCGCTTCGGCGGCAGCTGATTGTCCAAGAACACGATGCATTGCCATATCCCGAAGGAACTGCGTGTGCCGACGTGCTGATCGCCGGCGAAAAAGGCGGTTCACTGGCCAGCCGCGTCTTTCTCGGCCTGGGACTTGGCGGCGTCTACACGCTGTTTCAAAACAAGAACCTCTTCGGGGCATGGCCAGATGCGCCGGAGTATCAGCCCGATTTCGGTCCGCAGCGTGTCCTCAAGGGATCGTCGATCAACGCCAACGCCACATCGGAGTATCTCGGTGTGGGTTACATCATCGGACCGCGTGTCGCTGGCATTATCTTCGCGGGCGGCGTGTTGTCCTGGCTCGTCATCATGCCTCTCATGTATTTTTTCGGAAAAGACCTTAGCCATCCCATCTACCCCGGCCTGGTTCCCATTGGTCAAATGGGTCCATGGGATCTTTGGGCCACCTATATAAAGCCAATGGGTGCCGGAGCCGTGGCTGCGGCAGGCGTCGTCACGCTTATCAAGACCGTGCCCACCATCGTCAGTGCGCTCACCGCGGGACTCAAGACCATGCGCCCCGGAGCAGCGGGGCAGGCGAAACCCATCCGGACAGAAAACGATCTCTCCATGAGTGTCGTGATCATTGGCTCGCTGCTCATTATGGTCTGCATGTTTCTCTTCCTCGAGTTCAAGCCTGTGCCCGGCGCTTTTGTTGGATGGGCTGCAAATCTCGCTGCTTCGCTGTTGGTGGTCGTCTTCGGATTTCTCTTTGTGACCGTCAGCTCGCGCATTGTGGGCCTCGTCGGCAGCTCGGCCAGTCCTGTCTCCGGGATGACCATCGCCACCCTGATGGCAACTGCGGCGGTCTTTCTCATGCAGGGTTGGACCGCACCCGCGTTTGGCGCACTGGCCATCATGATCGGCGGCGTGGTGTGCATCGCTGCTTCCAATTCCGGAGACACCTCGCAGGACCTCAAGACTGGCTACATCGTTGGATCGACGCCACGCCTGCAGCAGATTGCGCTCATGATCGGTGTGGTTGTGTCCACGGTTGTGATTGGATTCACGCTGAACCTGATGAACACGGGCCTGCAGGAGTTCCACGCCGCGTCGCAGCCGTGGAATCTGAACACTCCCCATCCCGGTATCTCAATTCAGTCGGACACGCAGCACCTGCCCAACCAGATTCGCGTGATCGGGCCCGACGGCAAAACCACAACGACGCACGAGAAATCCGAGTACATCCTGCTCAACGCGATCGGTTCGACAGAATTGCAGGACGGAAAGTATCTCTACTCGCCCGCAACGGGCCAAATTGAGGTGCACTGGATTCAAGGTATCGGCAGCGCCGCCGCTCCAGCACCACAAGCGCGCCTCATGGCCACGGTCATCAACGGAATCCTGAGCCGCAAGCTTCCCTGGGGGCTTGTTCTCATCGGCGTTTCGCTGGTGATTGCCGTTGAACTCCTCGGCATTCGCTCTCTGCCATTCGCCGTCGGCGCATATCTGCCCATCGGCACCACTCTGCCTATCTTCGTGGGCGGCGTCGTGCGCTGGATGGTCGATCAGGCTGCGAAGCGGCACGGCGAAGGCGAGGACGCTGAAAGTGAGATTTCACCTGGCTCTCTTTTTGCCTCTGGACTGATCGCTGCCGGCGGCATTGTGGGCCTGATCGGCGTTGCGCTCAAAGCCTATGAAGCCACCGCCGGCAAAGGTGACATCCTAAACTTCCCGCACACTTTTTTGGATAACAACTATGTGAGCGTCTTAGCCTTCGCCGCGCTGGCGTACTCGCTCTACTACTTTGCGAGGAAGCCGCTGAAGAAGTAAGCGCGCATCCGGCCGCCTTCGCCCGCTCCGCTACAATAGTCTCAAGCTCCTGCCAGCCGGGTACATGAGTCCCTGGTTCGCCAGGAGCATTGACACATTATGCTGGCAGAAAATCTTCCTGAAGCCCTCACTTTCGACGATGTCCTGCTGGTACCCGCCTTCAGCGAGGTTGTGCCGGTGCAGGTGAGCACGCAGACACAATTGACGCGCGCGATCACGCTGAACACGCCCTTGCTTTCCTCGGCCATGGACACAGTGACGGAGTCGCGAATGGCCATTGCCATGGCCCAACAGGGCGGCATCGGCATCGTGCACCGCAATCTTTCCATTGCTGACCAGGCCGGCGAAATCGACAAGGTGAAGCGCTCGGAGAGCGGGATGATCGTCGATCCGGTGACCATTGGCCCCGACAAATTGATAGCCGATGCGCTGGAGGTGATGCGCCGCTATCGCATCAGCGGCGTACCGGTCACGCAGGGCAAGCGGCTGGTGGGCATCCTGACCAATCGCGATCTGCGCTTTGAGACGCGCACCGACATTCCCGTGGGCGACGTGATGACAAAGGAAAACCTCATCACCGTTCCCGTGGGCACCACGCTCGAAGAGGCGGAGCTGATCCTGCACAAGCACCGCGTAGAAAAGTTGTTGGTCGTGAACGACAAGTACGAGCTAATGGGCCTGATCACGGTTAAAGACATCCAGAAAAAGTTGAAATACCCCAACGCCAGCAAAGACGACCAGGGCCGCCTGCGCGTGGGCGGAGCGATCGGGGCTACTGGCGATTTTCTGGAGCGGGCGGCAGAGCTGGTGCGGAACCGTGCAGACGCGCTGGCCATTGACTCGGCGCACGGCCACTCCTCGCGCGTGCTGGAGGCGGTCAGAGATGTGAAGAAGCGCTTCCCCGACGTTTCGGTGCTGGCGGGGAACGTGGCCACGTACGAAGGCGCGATGGCGCTGATCGACGCGGGCGCCGACGCCATCAAGGTCGGCATCGGCCCCGGTTCCATCTGTACCACGCGCATGGTCACAGGCGCAGGCATGCCGCAAATTACGGCCATCGCCGAGGCCTACCGCGCGGCGCGCAAGCACGACATTCCGGTGATTGCCGACGGCGGCATCAAATACTCCGGTGAGATCACGAAGGCGATCGCCGCGGGCGCAAGCTCGGTCATGATCGGCTCGCTCTTTGCCGGCGTGGACGAGAGCCCCGGCGAAACGATCCTCTACCAGGGGCGCAGCTTCAAGAGCTATCGCGGCATGGGCTCGCTAACGGCCATGAGCCAGGGCTCGGGCGAGCGCTACTTCCAGGGTTCGGCCGATTTCGGCGTCGCGGAAAGCGGTCCAGCGGACGTGGTACAGCGTGAGCGCGCCAATGAAAACCGCCTTGCCAAGTACGTTCCCGAGGGCATCGAAGGACGTGTGCCCTACCGGGGACCGCTCGAGGCGATGGTTTTTCAACTCGTGGGCGGTTTGCGTTCCGGGATGGGCTATTTGGGATGCGGCACCGTCGCTGAGCTCCAGGAGAAGGCAAAGTTCGTGCGCATCTCGGGTGCCGGCCTGCGCGAGAGTCATGTACACGACGTGATCATTACGCGCGAGGCGCCGAACTACCGTGTCGAGTAGCCGGCGCGGCCCCCGGTTCTGGGTAAGCGCTTGGTGGCCGGTTGCGATGGGAATCGCCGTGATCGCGGTTGAGTCCACAAAGTACTTTGGCACCGATCGAACCTCGCATCCGCTGCGCGTATTGTTCCAGGCGCTCTTCGGACCGATAAGCAACGCGAACTGGGATGCCATTCACCACTCCATCCGCAAAACTGGCCACTTTCTCGGGTACGGCGGGTTGGGATTGATTTGGTTGCGCGCTTGGTGGATGACTTTTCCGCGCTTGCGGTTTCTCCCCGATGCCGGATTGGCGCTTGCGGGCACCGCACTGGTGGCAAGCTGGGATGAGTGGCACCAGACCTTCCTGCCCAATCGGACTGGGACCCCATGGGATGTCGCGTTGGATTGCTGCGGCGCCTTGTTCATGCTGTGTGTCGTCTTTATGGTTCTGAGGCACCGCTGGCCTGGCCTTCTGAATCATCGAAAATGATCTGCCCGGCCAGCTCAGGGAGGGGTGCCTTTAGTCACCTACGCCCCGGCGAAAATCGGCCATACCTTACCATGAAGTCAATCACTTAGAGATGTATTGCATGTGTCATACGTTTCCCTTGCTTCCCCAGGATTCGCGTGTTAAGGTAGTCTCGCTTACGAATCCAAGCTAGGCGAGCCGGGCCGCATCGTGCTGCGTGGCGCGCAACTTTCAAGGCAATTGCCCTGACCCTGCGCGTGTTTTTTTTGCAAAGATGAACGGCCCATCCTGCCGCGTGGGACCGACAGGAGCGAAGCTTGTCCGGTAGCTGCACCTGACTCAGTTGCGTTCCGACCACGAATCATTTCGGACTTCGATTCCAACCCCACGAAACAGCTGATGACTGTTTATTTTCGCCGGTAATTCCGGCGCGCCTAGCCCCTCATTTCTTGCACAAACCCGCGATGAGAGTCCTCAGACCAAGATCCCGCATCGTCAGCATAAGAATGTCAGAGGAGGAGTTTTCCACTCTGCGGCGGATTTCGCTCGCCACCGGTGCGCGCAGCGTGTCGGACCTTGCGCGCGAGGCAATGCGCGGTCTATTGAACGGCACTGGCCAGGGAAACGGCGGCGATGCAACGAGGAATGAATACTCCGCACAAATGCGGGAACTGGAACAAAGAGTCGACAAGCTCAGTGCCGAAATTGAGATGTTCAAGGCAGACCGCAACCTTTAGATGGAATTTTGCCGGGACCGAAGCACAGAAAAACGAACGCTGATTTGAATTGAGAACATTTGATCGCGATGAAACATAGATTTCTTCTTCTTTTTCTCGTTTCCGGCGCGCTCTGCGCGGGGCAGACCACGCCCACCGCTCCCGGAGCGCAGACGATTGAATGTCCAACCGGGCCAGGCCCCGTCCCCGAAGGCCTTGAGGCCGTCTGCCCTCCCGCGACAAACACGGTTCCAACGCCCGGAACGAGTACGTATCCGCAGACGGCTACGCCGGGCGTGAATACACTTCCTTTCGCACTTCCTCCCAGTCCAACGACGAACATTCCGCCCCCTTATAAAGCGGTTGGCCCGATTACCACGCGAACAGAGTTCCAGATCTTCGCGGAGGACGAGGCCGGCCATCCCTTGAAGGTGTTCGGCAGGAATCTGTTCGACGAGGTTCCGACCACCTTTGCGCCCCTTGACCGCATTCCGGTGCCGGCAAATTACGTGCTCGGCCCGGGCGATGAATTGCTCATTCACGTTTGGGGAAAGATCGACCTCGATACACGCGTCACCGTCGATCGCAATGGTCAGATCTTCGTTCCCACCGTCGGCACATTGACCGTTGCCGGCCTGCGTTACGAGCAACTGGAGAGCTCTCTGCATTCGACCATCGCCACTCTCTATAAGGATTTCGACCTTAACGTGACCCTGGGCCAGCTTCGCTCCATCCAGGTCTTTGTTCTTGGCAGCGCGCGCCAGCCTGGCGTCTACACCATCAGCTCGCTCAGCACCCTCGTGAATGCGCTCTTCACATCCGGGGGCCCCTCGGCGACCGGCTCCATGCGTCACATACAGTTGCGGCGCAACGACCAGGTGGTCACTGAGTTCGATCTCTACGATTTATTGCGCAAGGGCGACAAATCCCACGACGTTCAACTTCTGCCCGGCGATGTGATTTATATTCCGCCCGCAGGGCAGCAAGTGGCGGTCATCGGCAGCGTCAACGAGCCCGGAATCTACGAGATCAAAGGCGACGAAACAGTCGCTTCGGCTTTGACTGATGCCGGTGGCGCGACAAACCTCGCCGACGAGGATCGTGTTCTTCTAGAGCGGATTGAGAATCACGAGGGCCGGCAGGTTGAGTCGTTCGCAATGGATGACTCCGGGCTGAATCGCACGCTCCGAGATGGAGACTTGCTGCGCGTCTATCCGCTCTCTCCGCGTTTCGACAATGCAGTAACTCTTCGCGGCAACGTGGGACAGCCGGGGCGCTATGCATGGCACGATGGGATGCGTGTCTCAGATCTCATTCCCAATCGTCAGTTTCTGCTCAGCCGCGACTACTGGAACCAGCAAAACTTTCTTGTTCCTGAGAGAATCGCCCATCCGTTCGGACTTGCGCCGGACCAGTTCAATCCCCAGACGGGGACGATTGTGCAGACCCCAACGAACACGCCGAACAGCACGAATCCGCAAAACGGTTTCAACGGGCAAAACGGATTCAATCAACAGCCAGGAACCAATCAGCAGAGCACGACGAACCCCCAGAATTCCCCCACGAATCAGGCTGGACCCAACAGTCAACCCGGGTTCAATGCGCAGAACGGGCTCAATCCGCAGACCGGGATGATTCAGCAAAATGTCAACAATCAGCAAACTGGGACAAGTCAGCAGACGGAAATCAATGCGCAAAACGAGGCCATCCAGCGCAGCGAAGCCAGTTTCGCTGCGGCCCGGAACGGCGAAGAGATCAACTGGGACTACGCGGCTATTGAGCGGCTCGACCAGCACGATTTGAGCACTCGCTTGATCGCATTCAACCTGGCCAACGCCGTCGACGATCATGCGTCGACAGATAATGTCGTGCTGCAGCCGGGAGACGTTGTCACCATTTTTTCCGAGAAGGACATCCCCCTCCCCGTCGACAAGCACGCAGCTTTTGTCCGCGTGGACGGCGAGGTGAATGCGCCGGGCATTTACCGCATCGGCCCTGGAGAAACGCTGCGCGATGTGGTCAAGCGCGCCGGCGGCCTTACGCCGCACTCCTATCTCTACGCTTCACAACTCAACCGTATTTCGACGCGCCGCGCTGAAGAGCTGGAAATCAAGCAATCGACCTCGCAGATGCAGCGGGACCTTCTGGCGCGCAACGCCGCCACTTCCACCGTTGGCGCATCCAGCAATTCAGAGCAGCAGGCGCAACTGAGCTCCCAGCAGGCATTGATCGCGCAGCTTGCCGCCGTTCAGCCAACGGGGCGTGTGGTCCTGGCCATGAAGCCCGATGCGAGCAGCGTTGACGACATTCCCGCGTTTCCGCTGGAGGATGGCGACACGTTTTACATCCCGCCAGAACTGAACACCGTGCAGGTTTCAGGCGCCGTTTACAACGAGAATGCCTTCCGCTATGAGCAGAAGAAGAAACTCTTCGCGTATATGAACGATGCGGGCGGCCCCACGCGTCAGGCAGACACCAAACGCGTTTTCCTGATCCGGGCTGACGGCACCGTGATCAGCCGTCAGACTCACGGCGACTTCTGGCGCTCGGATTTTGGCAAGACAACTTTGTTGCCAGGCGACGCAATCATCGTTCCACCGAAGCTGAAAGGGCCGAGCACGTTCATCCAACAGCTCCCCTACTTCACGCAGATCCTGTCGCAAACCGCCCTTACGGGCGCCGTTCTCGGGACGGCTTACTAGCAAATCGGCGAACCATGATGAAACAGAATTCAACAATGGTGGAGGAAGAAGTCACTCCCCACGGACATGCTTTCTCCGACGAGCGGCGGCCTGTGCCCGCATGGTCCTTCGTTGGCGCTCTCACTCATTTGGCGCGCGGCAAGCGGCTGGTGTTGCTGGCAACGGGAATAGCGTTTGTCATTGGAATCGTGGTGAGCCTTTTGCTGCCGGTCAGTTACACGGCCACAACCAAGATCATGACGCCACAGCAAACGCAACCGTCAGCGGCATTGCTCATGAGCCAGTTGGCCTTGAATTCCACCGCCACGAACCCCTTGGCGGGGGCAACCGGCGGCGGGTTGAGCCTGAGGAATCCCAATGAGCTTTATCTCGGGCTGCTGGCTTCTCGCCCCATAGCCGATGGGATCATCGCGGAATTCGGTCTCTCCGGCGCTTATCACGCCAAGGACATGACGGCCGCTCGAAAGGCGCTTGCCGACCGTACCATCGTCACCTCGGAAAAGAGCACACTGATCGCAATTTCTGTAACAGATACAGACAAGAAGCGCGCCGCCGCCATCGCCAATGCCTACCCCGAGCAACTACGCGACCTCACGAAAAATCTGGCCTTAACTGAAGCATCGCAAAGGCGCCTCTTCTACGAAGAACGATTGAAGGACGCTAAAGCGGACCTTGTGAATGCTGAGCTTGCGTTCCAGCAGATCCAGAAGCAAAAGGGACTGATTCAACTGGACGCGCAGGCCAAAGCGTTAATTACATCGTTAGCAGATTTGCACGCCGAAGTTGCGGACAAAGAAGTGCAGCTGCAGGCGCTGCGATCTTACTCGACCGAGCAGAATCCCGAGGTGCAATTGCTGGAGAGCCAACTCGCGTCGCTCCAAAATCAAACGGCCAAGCTTGAAGAACGGAGCGGCGCGCCGGGATCCGGCGGGATGGATCTGGCGGACGTTGCTGGCGCAGGTGCGGATTATCTGCGCGCAGAACATGAGCTCGAATACCGCCAGGCGCTGTTTGATCTGCTGTTAAAACAATATGACGCTGCCAGATGGGATGAGTCGCGCAACGCTGCCGTGATTCAAGTAGTCGAAGAAGCCATTCCTCCGGATGTAAAATCTGCGCCGAGACGGACCCTTATTGTCCTCGTATTTACAGCTTTCGGGTTGTTTGGGGCGTGGTTCTACATTTTGGGGCGCAACATCCTGGCCGGCAATCCTCGCATTTTGCAGTTGCTGGCGGAATTCAAGTCAGTGCCCGTCAACGAGTGATCGATACCGAAACGCCACATTGAGTTGTGGAGCGGGAAAACGTCCCAACATCGCAAACATCTAATTTGGTCGTATGTCTCGACCTCGGGAGCCAACGCGCTCCGCGTTGGGCTCGGCGCCATTTCGGGCCTCATGGTTTCGCGATTATTGATGCCGCGCGGACGCGGCGAATTAGCGATTCTTCTCTACTTTCCCACGCTGATGGCAGCGTTCTTCAGTCTCGGGACTCCGCAGGCGATCACAGCACTGATCTCCAAGAATCCGAAACATCCAGAGGAAGTTTTGACGACCGGCTTCCGCCTCGCGATTGCTCAGGTCCTGCTGGCAGTTCCGCTCTTCATACTTTGCGCGCCGCTCACGCTGACAGGCGACAATCGTCCGTTAGCGTTCCCAGTGCAAATCGCCTGCGCGTGCGGTGCATTCATGATCCTTGTGCCGTACTTCAATGCCATGGCTTATGGTTTGCAGCGCTTCACCTGGGTCAACGCCGTAACGCTTGCCGGCCAGGCGAGCTACGTGGTAGCGCTTCTCGTGTTGTGGCTTACTGGGACTCTCACTCCCTTCAGCGCCGTGCTTTCGGCGCTTGGCAGCCAATTCCTCCAGTGCCTCCTGCATCTCATTCACATCAGGCCATCGTGGCTGAATGTGCGGCTTACCCGTGGCGCCTACCGGCAATGTCTGGGATTGACAATCCGCTTCGCGGCGCCAAGCCTCGCCGCCGTGGTCCTGCTCAATGCCGATCGGGCCATCCTGATTCGCACTACGACCTTGGAGCAGATCGGCTATTTCGCCATCGCCTTCGCGGTCACCATGCCAATCACGATCACCACTGAGGCATTCACGCAGATTGGATTTGTCGAAGTTTCAAGCGCCGAGAACGCTGACGCCTCATTGGCCCTCATGCTGCGCCGATTCCAGATGGCGCAGGTGGTTGCCGGAGCGAGTTTTCTTTTTGCGTGCGCTCTGATTGGTCCGGTGATCCGGTTCGGCTTTGGAAAGGCATACCTCGCCGCGATTCCGGCAGCGTATCCTCTCGCGCTCGCGATGTCGTTGAGAGCCATGACGAGGACTTTGGAGAATAATCTGCGCGGCCTGCGCTTTATTGTCCCTGGCACGCTCGGTGCCGCAATCAACCTCACAGCACTGATCCTTCTCAGCATTGCCCTCGTGCCGCGTTGGGGAGCGTTCGGCTTTTGTTGCGCGAGTCTGATTTCAGAGGCGATCTATCTAATTTGTTTGGCGCTTTATCTCACTATGCAGCAGAGCGTTCGCCCTTCATCGCTGTGGGGATTTCGGACCAGCATCGTTCGTGCCATGGCGCTCGCGATGGTCGAGCTTTTCAGAGAAAAAGTCTTGGCGGAAAACAGAAATGAAGAGGTAGCAGAAAGCGCGTGTTGAAAACGGAACAAGAGACGCGGACGATTCCGTGGCGCCGGATCCTCTTATCGATCGTCTTGCTCGTTGCCGTGACCCTGCTGTTGCGGCGCGAGCGTATCGATGCGCCGGGCGCCGGGGTTCTCGCAGCATTGTTACTCGTCACTTCCGCCGCAATGTTGCTTCGCGCGGCGGTAAAGACCGGCAGCTTCATCAACGGATTTACGCTGGTGCTCGGCACGTTTCTGCTCACCTACCCGCTGTCGGCGTTCGTTCACCTCACCGGTAGGGACTACATGTCTCTCGGCTTCTATGAAATCGCCGCGCTTGATCGCCACACACAAATCCATCACGTCTATCTTTCGCTTGCGCTCGTCCTCCTTGCGCAGTTGGCGCTTTGGTGGGGACTTGCGCCCGCTCGTCCGCCGGCCCTTCTGGGCGGCCCGCACGTTGTCCGCGTGCGGTCCAGGTTGCTCATTCTCGCCGGAGTGGTCTTTACGCTCGTGGGAGTTGTGGGCACATACCAGCTCTTTCTGAGCTCTGGTGAACTGGTTGAAGACGTGGCGACCATCGATCGCGCTCGACAGCTCTCCGAAGGAACCGCCCGTTATGTGTTCATGTCCACTTGGCTTTCCTGGGGCATCATCTTCCTGTTAACTGCGTTCGTGGTTTCGCGTTTCAGCAAGAATCACCCAAGAATCTCGCTCGCCGCGCTTGTTGGTGGATCGGCCTGTATGTTTCTAAATCTGTTTTGGACCGGTAGCCGGGCCGAGAATCTGCTGGCAGTGTTGCCCCTGTTTTTTATCGTGAACAAGATTGCTCCGCGCCATTTCCGCCCGTTCGCTTTGGTCATCACTGTCGGAATTGTGGGAATCGTTGTTTTCGAAACCATCGCGCGAACGGCCACCATGCTAAACGGCGGCCTCGACCTTCTCATTCAGGGCGGGACGACACCGAGTCAATTCGTGGCCAATCAATTGGCTGCGGTTTTCGATTGGCAAATGGGAAGATTCCCGACGATCAGCCTGGCCTTCGACATGGCGAATCGGTATGGCCATGCGCTCGGCTCAACACTGCTGCAGGGCGTGGCCATGACGGTCAATGCTCCAGCGACTTTGTTGCACCTCCCTCTTAAGGTGCCGGAGCCGGAAGCGATGACTGCGCTGGTCGGACAATACATCTATCAGGATCCGTCCATCAATGGCGTCGTGCCCGGAACTCTCGCAGAGTTTTATTTCAATTTCGGCACGCTTGGTGTACTCGGAGGTTTCTTTGTCATCGGAAGAATCGCGAGATTTTGCATTTCGATGGCGTATTCTGCGGTCGACATGGGAACTCTGCTGCTCAGCTTCTATGTCATCACCTTGTTGTGCCTTTGGGCGATACCCATGACTGCAACCATTGGCCTGTATCTCCTGGCTACTCGAGGCTTTCCTATTCTTGTCTTCGTCGCCATCGAGCAGACTCTGAGCAGGTCTCCGAGTCTAACGCCGCAGGCCGCCGCGCAAGCCATGCCCGCGTAGCAAACTTGGGCTCTAAGAGTCCGACAGGCCGCCTTCGCCAAATCCATCCGCAATCTGCACCAAGACAAGGAAATGACGAAACGCTTTTCCATTTGCATCCCCGCGTTCAATCGGCCTGAAGAGCTGTCGGATCTGCTCAAGAGCATTGCTTCAGAGCCACCAGGGGACTGGGAGATTGTAGTCAGCGAGGATTCTTCGCCTAAAAGGAAGGAGATTGCGGAAGTCGTCCAGCAGTTTGCGCAAGCTCACGAACTGCTGAATGTCCGTTTCCTCACAACCCCTGCGAATCTCGGCTATGACGGCAATCTGCGTTTTCTTATCGATCGCGCGGAAGGGCAATACTGCGTATTTATGGGCGACGACGATCTGTGGTGCGCAGGCACGCTGCAAAAGCTAACGAAAGTGACAGAGGCTAACCCGGAAGTGGGCGTAATTCTGCGCGCATGGCAAACCATTTCAAAAGACACCGGAGAAGCGCTGGACGTGCATCGCTATTTCCCAAGTGACCGCGCGTTCAAGCCGGGACCGGAAACAGTGGCTGCATTTTTCCGAAGGTCGATCTTTATTTCCGGCCTCGTAGTCCGCACAAATGCGGCGCGCGCAATCAGTACCGGCGATTTCGATGGAACCCTGCTCTATCAATTGCACTTAGTCGGCAACATTCTCATGACTATGCCAGGTTACTATCTGTCGCAGATGACTGCGATTCGCCGTACCGGCGGAGAGCACTATTTTGGATCCAGCGCGAGCGAGCGCGAGCGATTCGTTCCGCGACAGCTAACCCCTGAGCATTCGCTGAATTTCGTTCGCGGCCTCTTCGCGATTACCGAAAGCATCGAGTCGGCGCACGGCCCACGGGTTGGCCGGTTGATCCGCTCCGATATTGCGCGCTACTCCTACCCGCTCCTTGCCATCCAGGCGCGAATGGGCACCCGATCTTCCTTTCAGCGCTACGCGGCGGCTTTATCCGAACTCGGCCTGGGCAAGTACCTATCCTTTCGCGTCTATCGCGCCGCTCTTTCAGTGGCCGGATTTCGCGCCTGCGACACATTCATTGATGCGTGCAAGCGCGTGTTCGGCTCCACTCCGGTGATGGGCGGGGCACGCGGAATTCGACCATCTCGAACATAGTCGTTTCTCGGAATCTCTATGGCTGCGTCTGGCGGAAATAAAGTTGAGTCCGTCCTGCTCGTGCGCTCGGCCTTTGGAGAGATTCACGAGCTAGCATGGCTTCGGGCGTTGCGCGATCTCGGAATCCGCGTTGAGCTATTCGACACCCATGCCCATATCCCCTCGAACCTGGCCGGCCGCTTGGAACAGCGCTACCTGTTCGGCCCACACATCCGCAATGTGAACCGGACAGTGCTTGAACGGGCGAGAGATATGAGCCCCGACGTCGTGCATTTCTATCAGGGGCATCACTACACCGAGGAAACCGTCGCCAGTGTTGCGCAAATCGCCTTTGCCTCTGGCCTGCACAATGATGATCCGTTTGGACGGCCAAGCCTGAGAGAATACCGGCTTCTATTGGGTGCTCTGCCGAAATACGATGGGTACCACGTAAACAGGGAATGCAATGTTACCGAGGCCGCCGCATTCGGCATTAAACGGGTGCGCGTCCTCATGATGTACTACATCCCTTGGCTTCATTACCCATGCTCCTTGACCGCGCAGGAACAGAACGATTTTGGATCCGATGTCGTTTTCGCTGGACACATGGAGCCCGATCTGCGCGTTGAAAGCCTTTCGGGAGTGATTCGGGCCGGGCTCAAATGCAGAATCTTCGGCGGAGCAGAAGAATGGAAATCCGTTCTGCCTCGCGATGCATACGAATCGGTGCGGCCCATTTTTCACGCCAGGGGAGCAGACTACCGGCGCGCGCTGTGTGCGAGTAAGATTGGCGCTTGCTTCTTCAGCAAGTGGAATCGCGACCGGTACACTACGCGTTCGTGGGAGATTCCAGCCTGCGGAGTTTTCCTTCTTTCTGAGCGGACGCCTGCCATGCAGGAGTTTTACCGTGAAGGAAAAGAGGCCGAATTCTTCGATAGCCCGGTGGAGTTCATCGATAAAGCGCGCTTCTATGTAAACAACGAAGCCGCACGGAAAAAGATCGCCGCTGCCGGATATGCGCGCGTAATTGCCTCTGGAAACGATATTTACAGCAGAATGCGCCAGTGGCTGGCCGATGTCACACGCTGGCGTAATGAAAAGCGGCTCGAAGCTTGAACTTGGTTAGGAGTCGCCGATAAGTGAATCATGTGCCATTCTGCAGACTATGTGGCTCGCCCCAAGTCGAGGATGCTGCCTCGGAAGAACACGACTTTCGCACATATCACATCGTGCGTTGTTCTGGTTGCGACCTTATTCAGACAGTCGAGCATTATGCGGATCTATCTCCTGACTATGTTGACTTAGAAGCCTCCGCGGTCGACGAAAGCCGTCTGTGGTGCCAGGGCGAACACAAGCTTCCGGCATTCAGGCAATGGCTAGCCTATGCTTCGCGTTTGGCGCCATCGAACCATCGAACATTGCTCGACGTTGGGTGTGGTACAGGTGGGTTCCTCTCATTCGCTTCTGCAAATGGTTTTCGGGTCTATGGCTTCGACGCCTCGAGAACGCAAGCGGAGCATGCAATGACACTCTTCCCCGGCGTGAGGCATGCGACCTCCCTTCAGGATTACCTCGAAATTCTAGACCAACCCCAACTGAAATTCGATTTCATTACGCTGTGGGACGTTTTTGAGCACATTCGAAATCCTGTTCCATTTTTGCAGCAGCTCGCCGACGCACTACGACCAGGTGGACGCTTATTCATCTCGGTTCCCAATGGCAAGGCGATTCCGTGGAAAATCCGCATACGTCGCGCGTTGAACAAGTCTTCAGATCTCGCGCCCTGGGAGCATGTTTTCTACCACTCAATTCAATCACTGCAACAATGCGTTCGAGCCTCCTCGCTGGAGCCTGCCCATCACGGAGCGGTCGCTTGCTATCCGCGGCCTCTTTCAACCTTCGAACTCTGTCGGCGTGCCGGGTTTCTAGTACTCAAGACAATTCCCAATCTGTCGCCTCAAATTTTTCTATGGGCGCGGAAGCCATCCGTATGACTGCGCCAGCAGCACGGTCGGCGTTGCACGCTGACCATCCTGGAGAATCGCTTTCGTGGGCGATTGAATGATTGAGTCAGGCACCGAAAGGAATTCAGAGATTTCATCGAAAGGCGCGGAGCCCAAGCCCCGCCTCAAAGTCGGTTTTCTTACATATGACTTGCAGCGCAACACAGAGGACGCGCTCTTTGAGGTCGCACGGGCAGCTTCCTTTTCTGTTAAGGCTTTCCCGCTTTATGTGCACTACGATCAGGAGCATTCGAGAGTTGCCTATCGGCCAGCCACTGCTCGCGGAAAGCATCTCGGAGTCAACGTCAAGGGCAGCACACCCGAGGGGTTTGTCTCGAACCCTGAATGGCGGGTGGGTCTGGCCTGCGCGCGCGAATCCGATGTCGTGATTCTGAAGGGCCTGCTCGGCCTGGGAGCAATCTGGTGCGCGCTCTGCGCTCGTCTTCTTGGCCGGGTCGTGATCTCTACCAATCAGACCCTGCCTTTGAAGTGGGAGAGGAAGAGGCGCTGGTGGGTGCGGTTGTCGAAGCGATTTCTGCTTCGTCTGTGCCACTGCCATATTTATCAAAGCCCTGCTTCGTTTGAAGTTCTCACGGAAGTTTACGGCTGCGCTCCCGAACGGATGATCTCCGCCCCTTACGAAGCCGGCGCCTCGCTCTTCAACAAAATACTTCTCGAGGTCGGAACGTGCCCGGACGCGCGGCACGATCTCGGCTTCGACGCTGATGTGGTCTTTCTATACGCGGGGAATCTTCACTCCTTCAAAGGAGTGGCGGATATTGTCAAGGCTGCGGCGCTACTCCCCCCTGACAAGTCTTTCCTCTGTGTATTCGTTGGACCGGAAGAGCCGGCAAGCAAGGACGGCGCGACGATTGAGCATTTTTTGCAGCTTGCACAGTCGATCGGAGTCGATCGGCGCGTACGCTTTCTTGGACAGGTCCCGCCGCAGAAGCTCGCAGAAATCTACCGCGCGATCGATTCCGTGCTGTTGCCCACGCACAAAGATTGCTTTCCGAAGGTTCTGGTTGAGGCAGGCCTGGCCGGCAAGCCGCTGGTGACAACCAGCGCCTGTGGATCTGCGGGGCTAATTGTGCAGGATGGGTTGAATGGATTTGTCATCGAACCTGGCGACGTTTCTGGGCTGGCCGCGGCCATGACGAAGCTCTTCGACCCAGCGCTCAGGGTAGCAATGGGCACGCGCTCAAGGGAGATCGTCGAATTGCACTGCAGAATGAATCTGGAAGTCGAGGGCTATCTCCAAGCCGTTGCGTGCTGCGTCACGGAACTGAGTTTACGGCAGAACGCCTAACTCAGAGAGCCGCTCGTAATGCTTCAGGTAGCGCCTTTCGTTTTCTTGTGACCCATGCCCAATTCGCAATATCGACTTTCCGTTCTTACCAATTCAATCTCGAGGATGAATGGCGGAATCTTCGATTCGATGCGCAATCTCACCCTCGCGATCGCCGAGGAGAATCGTTACCTTCCCGTTGTATTTAGCGCTCGCGACGCCTATACCAAGATTGACGAGCCGCTCTGGGGCAGCATTGCGACCCGCACATTTCCGGTGCTCGGCCCGCGCATCTTCGGTTACGCATCGGGGCTCGCATCGGCTGTAGAGAAAAGTAAAGCCGACATTCTGCATATCCACAGCATCTGGATGTATCCGTCAGTCTTGGCCACGCGTTGGGCGGGGGAGACAAGGCCTTATGTCGTTAGCCCGCACGGACTACTCAAGCCGTGGGCACTGCGAAACTCCCGATGGAAAAAGCGGGTCGCTGCTTTCCTGTATGAAAATGGGCATTTGCGCCGCGCCGCTTGCCTCCACGCCTTGAACGCTGCCGAAGCGGAATCATTCCGCAACTATGGATTGAAGAATCCGATCTGCGTAATTCCGAACGGCGCAACATTGCGGGACAATATCGTTCGCAAGCAGTCCCCTCCGGGCCAATCACTTCTTTATCTCGGAAGAATTCATCCTTCGAAAGGACTGCGCAGTTTGATCGAGGCCTGGAGCGAGGTGCGCATCGATGCGGCGACGGCCGGTTGGCGCCTGACTATTGCAGGATGGGACCAAAACCATTATCGCGCGGAGCTCGAGCAGCTTGCGAAGCAGCTTGATGTTCGTGCCAGTGTCGACTTTCTCGGCCCTCAGTTCAATGCTGACAAGGATCGCTGCCTCGCCTCTGCATCCGCATTCATTCTGCCCAGTGAAAGTGAAGGCCAGCCCATAAGCATTCTCGAAGCGTGGTCGTGCAGACTTCCGGTCTTGATGACTCGCGAATGTAATCTTCCTGAAGGAGCGAAGGTTGGAGCCGCAATCCTCATGGATACAAACGCGAGAAGCATCGCGGCGGCAATGCGCCAATTGTTTTCCATGACCGAGCAAGAGCGTGACGCAATTGGCTACAACGGGCGACGCCTTGTTCAAGAACGCTTTCAATGGCAGTGCATAGGAAAGGCCATGACCGAGGTATACGACTGGATTCTGGGACGCGGGCCGAAACCGGCCTGTGTTCTCGGTTGACAACAGCGGCTTGAAAGTTGACTTTTCGTGCGAGAGACTCAAAGCGGATCCCCGACCGTACAACCTCTAATTGGATTGGCTCCGCGCGCAAGAATCATCGTTATCAGTCAGTTCTTTGGCCAGGATCAGTCGGCGGTTGGGCAGTTCTTATCTGATTTCGCAGATGGAGCAGCAGCGGCAGACCACGATGTCAGAGTCATCTGCGGAACGACCGGTTACGCTGCGGCAGAAGATGCAGCACCTGCGCGCGCGCAACCGCACACCTCTGTAACGCCTTCCAAGTGTTCCACCGGCGGCGGGACGATACGCGTGGTCAGGGTTAAGACCGCGATCTTTTCGCAAAGCAAAGCGAAGAAACTTTTCTCCTATGCAACGTTCTATGCGGGGGCGCTATGGAGAGCACTCTGGATTCCAAAACCAGATGTCGTCTTGACGCTCACGGCTCCGCCGGGGCTGGCATGGATCGGCTGGTTGGTACAACGGATACGTGGGTGCCGTCACGCGGCATGGGAGATGGATGTATATCCGGACGTCGCCATCGCCCTGGATATTCCGGTTGCGGCGTGGACGTCTCCAATTTTGGATTTTCCTCGGCGCCGGGCAGACACGGTCATCGCTCTCGGACCTTGCATGAAAACGCGCCTGCTGCATCACCGGATTGCCGAAGATCGAATCGTGGTCGCTGAGAATTGGGCCGATGGACAATTGATTGTGCCTTTGCCTTTTCCCGAGAAAAGGCCACTGCGCATTCTCTACTCCGGAAATCTTGGGCTGGTGCACGAAGTGGCGACTATCCGCGCCGTGATGGAGCGCTTGGCGAATTCTCCCGATTTTCTATTTATTTTCGCAGGCGGCGGCATGGCTCGCCGAGAGCTAATCGATTTTTGCCGGAAGCGCGGAATAGAGAATGTTTCATTTCTGGGCTACGCTCCTTTGCAGGATTTGGGTGCGAGTCTGGCGGAGGGCCATGTGGGCCTGGTTACACAGCAGCCATCCACGGTCGGCGCTGTCGTGCCAAGCAAAATTTATGGACTGATGGCGGCGGGGAGGCCAGTCCTCTTCATCGGTCCAGCGGCGGCCACACCCGCCCTTCTCATCCAACGATTCGATTGTGGCTGGCAATTTGATTGCGGCGATGAAGACGGCGTGAGGTCGTTGCTAGTGCGCCTTCTTGAACATCCGGAAGAGATCCGGGAAAAGGGGCGGAATGGCCGCGTGGCCTTCATCGAGAATTACGACAAGCCCGCCGGAGTCGCGCGAGTCATGCAAGCCCTTGGGTTGGAATCGAAGACTCTTGCTGAGATGAACTCTACGGTTGACGCCGATTGAATGGCGGTAATGAACAGACCGTTTCCCGATGAGCCGGCATGAATGAACGAGTATTGGTGACAGGCGCGAATGGATTCGTGGGCAAATATGTTTGCCGCAAGCTCATCGCATCAGGATTCAGTCCCATCGCCGGGCTCCGGGATCTCAAAACTTGGCCGGAGCTGCAGCAGGCAATCCCGGGATTGAACGAGATTTCCCTTCTGGGAGACGTTGACACGAATCCGAAACTGCAAAGTTCGCTTTCTGGCGCATCCGTTGTTGTGCACTTGGCGGCTCGCGTTCATGTGATGAAAGAGTCGACCAGCGATCCGCTGCTGGCATTCACAAAAGTAAATATGAATGGGACGAAATCCATTGCCCTCGCCGCAGTTGCAGCCGGTGTTCGGCGGCTCATCTTTGTAAGCACGGTAAAGGTCCACGGCGAGTCAACCTCTGGGAATCCATTATGCGAGGACACGCCATCCAATCCTGGGGATCCATATGCGGTTTCGAAATGGGAGGGGGAAGAGGCGCTTCGTGCCATTGGGGTAGAAACCGGCCTCGAAATAGTCATTGTCCGCCCGCCGCTCGTCTATGGACCTGAAGTTCGTGGAAATTTTCTGCGGCTCATCAAGCTTGTCGATCTCGCTCTGCCCCTGCCCTGGCCCAAAGCAGCGAACTGCCGCAGCATGATCGGTGTCGAAAATCTCGCCGATTTTCTGGTGCGATGCGTCGATCATCCCAAGGCTGCTGGACAAAGTTTCCTGGTGAAAGACTCCGAGGATATTTCGACACGTGAGCTGATGAGTCGCTTGGCGCGGTTCCTGTCTCGGCCCCTGCGGCTTTTTCCGGCTCCTGAGCCCTTAGTACGTTTTGCCGCCAAACTCGTTTCGAAGCAGGATGTGGTGAGCAGGCTCTTGGATTCGCTCGTAATCGACTCCGGCCGCGCGCAACGGCTGCTGGATTGGGTTCCACCCGTGAGCCTTGACGAAGGATTGGCGGCAACCACGCGGTGGTATCGGCAACCCGGCCAGTCAGCGCGAACGAAGGCAGTTTGATGCGAATCTTCGTTCTGGTCTTCCTCGCTTCGGCCCTTATTACAGCCGGCCTTCGCAAGCTTTTCGTCCAGCACGGACTCATCGATCTCCCCAACGCTCGCAGTTCCCACGCAGTTCCCGTTCCGCGCGGCGGCGGAGTCGGAATCGTAGTAGCTTTTTTGTCGGCAGTTTTTTGGTTTTTCGAGAAACACTTGATTCCTGATCGGCTAGCCGGGGCTCTGATCGGAGGTGGTCTCGCCATCGCCGTTGTCGGATTTCTTGACGATCGCTTCAAGTTGGCCCGATGGCCGCGCCTCGTGGTTCACTCACTCGCCGCCGCATGGGCTGTTTGGTGTC
>CAZVYV010000005.1:0-34528 GCA_964630985.1 uncultured Occallatibacter sp. | reverse complement strand
CAAAGGAGATTCCTGTTACAACGTCTAGTCTGAATCGAATTCCTGTTCCCAATGAGGTTCTTGTCATCGGTGGGGGTGTGGCAGGCTGTGCCGCTTCCATCGCTCTCGCGCGTAGAGGACGAAGCGTCACCCTGATCGAACGCGAGCCCACACCGCGGCATAAGGTTTGTGGAGAGTTTTTGAGCGGTGAGGCGCTTGAGGATCTGCGCGCGCTCGGTGTAGATGTGGCCTCGCTTGGCGCCGTACCGATCGACTCTGTTCGTCTCGCCGCTCGGAGACGCGCAGCGGAGGCTCCGTTGCCTTTTCCCGCAGCCTCTCTCACGCGCAAGGCGCTTGATACAGCGCTTATTTCCGAAGCCATTGCCGCGGGAGTCCGCGTCGAGCGCGGTCGCAGTGTGCAGACGCTGGTTCGCACGACAAGCAACGGCTGGCAAGCTACTCTCGACGACGGCAGCGCATTCGTGGCTCCGACGGTCTTCCTCGCGACCGGCAAGCATGATTTGCGCGGCTTCACGCGACCGGAAGATCCGGAGCGATGGGTCGGATTCAAAATGTATTTTCGCCTGGCGCGCACGCAGGCGGCTGAGCTGGCGAGCGCCTCCGAGCTGATGCTTTATCCCGGGGGCTACGGCGGAATTCAGCCCGTTGAAGACGGCAATGCAAACCTTTGCTGGGTCATACAACAGAAGTACCTCGCACGGGTGGGTCATCGATGGGAAAGCCTGCTCGCGAAGATGCAGCAAGATTGTCCGCATCTCGCGATGAGGCTCGACGGCGCGGTGCCGTTGCTGGCAAAGCCGATCGCGATCACGCATATCCCCTATGGCTTTATCCGCCGCACAACGGAGGAGGGGCTTTACTGCATTGGCGATCAGGCAGCCGTCATTCCCTCATTTACTGGCGATGGCATATCCATTGCGCTGCATACCGCGCGGTGTGCGGTCGCTGCCTGTCTTGCGTCGGAGGCGGCGCCGGTGTTCCAGGCGAAGCTGCGGTCGGGATTGCTGGCCCAGATGCGCCTTGCGGAGTTTGCCGCCGATGGCTTGAACAACCCACTCGCACGGGCTGTATTACCGTTTTGCCTGAGAGTGTGGCCCGGCGTGATGCGCGTAACGGCAAAGCTGACACGCGTTGCCCAGCATGCCCCGGTTGTTGCGCACGCCGCCGCAAGCTAGAACGGAGCTATCCCTCCGACGCACACGACTCGAACAAGCGGAATGTTCCAGGAGAGACGCAATGAAACCCTTCACAATCGTCGCCCTCGCTGTGATACTCGCTCCGGCTGCGCAAGCCCAGCATCAGACGTTCGACGTGAATCCAGATGCCAGCGAAGTGAAGATGACGCTGAATACAAGCCACGAGGTCGTCAACGGCACGTTTCACATTCAATCCGGAAGGATCGAGTTTGACCGCAGGGCGCCCGGAATGTCAGGTTCCGTGGTCGTTCTCGCCGGGAGCGGCAAGACGGGCAATGACAGTCGCGACAAGAAAATGTACAGGGACATTCTGGAAGTGGAGCAGCACGCAACGGTCTCTTTTGAACCGAGGACGTATAGCGGCACGATCGCTCCATCAGGCGACTCGGCCATCCAGGTAACGGGAGTTTTCACTCTGCTGGGCACGCCTCATGAAATCACCGTCCCCATGCAGGTTCATGTGGAGGGGGGCAGCGCAACTGCCATGGCGCACTTCGTGGTGCCTTATGTCGACTGGGGACTCAAGAATCCAAGCTTTCTGATCTGGAAAGCAGAGAATGATGTCGCGATCGACCTTCATCTTGTGGGCGTGATTTCAAAGTAGCGGGCGAAGGACGGTGCCCATGATTTCGGCTCGTCAATCGCGACGTTTGCGCAGAATCGCCGATAAGCGGTGAGCGCCCGTAGACCCTTCGTTTTCTTCCCGACCGTTCGCATTCCTGGTGAAAGTCAAATCAAAGGCCCGAGGTTTAAGCGCGGCTTCGCCGCGTACTTTATTTCTAAAAAAATGGATGGGCACTGTTCCCAGGGTTGCGCTGCGCTCCACCCTGGGCTATTTTCTGGCCATCCCTCCGGGATTGGTGATGCGTGGCGCTGAGAGTTTGACGCACGGAGCGCAAAGTGATCGCGTCTACAGTGATGAGGGATCGCGCAGGGGTTAAAGCTTACGCCGGAGTGAAACGGTTGGTGAAAACATCTTAATTTGCCTCGGCTTCGGCGACGGTGGCGACCATGGGGATGAAGGAGTCCACCCTTGTGAGCTTGAAGAGCTGAGCGACGCGCGGGTTGGCTCCCACGGCAATGAGCCGGACGCCTTTGCCACGGCAGCGGACATAATGACTGACGAGCGTGCCGATGCCCGAGGAGTCCATATAAGGAACTCCAGTGAGGTCGAAGATGTTGGTGAGAGGCGCGGCGTCATCGGGGGTTAGTTCGCAATCGAAGATGTGGTGGAAGGCGGTGGGGGCAACGGATCCATACATGTCGCGCGCCGTGAAAGGCCCGGTGAAGCGGAAGATCACGGTACCGGGATTCTTGCCCGGAAGACGATCGATACAGAAGGTCGTGCCTTTCCAGATCTGAGCTTGAAGTTCCGGCATGATTTGTTCTCCGTCGGATCGCGCGGGCACAGACGGGAAGTCGGATGGCCCCCCAAAGAAATGCCCCGATAGCGTGAGCTTAAGCGAGCGGGCGAGATCGGGACAAGGATTTTGTGGTGGAGGGGCAGTTTATGCCGCGCACGCGTCGAAAACAAAGCAGAAGCAGATCCCTCGGCTCCGCTTACCCCACTTGCGTGGGGCCCCGAGCCGCTCCGCTCGGGATGACACGGGTGGTGGGTGGGCGATTGTGCGACCCCACCCTAGCGACAAAGACAGAAACGTCGTGAGGGTTCGGCACCCGATTCGTTTGCAGGGTGAATGCGACGAGAAGAAAATGCAGGTCCTTCGACTCGTTCACCTGCGGCGAACTCGCTCAGGATGACGGTTCTCTTGCCGGATGAGGTTTATTGCCCGAAGACGAGAACCGCGAAGAGAATGAGCCAGGCGAGGCCCATGGTGTGCCAGAACCAAGCGGTTGCGTCGACGGCGATCTGGCGGGACTCGACGCGCTTGAGGTGAGAGAGCGCGATGAGACAGAAGACGAGGGCGAAGACGCCGAGAAGAAGGTGCAAAGCGTGCAGGCCGGTGATGAGGTAGAAGAAGTAGCTAGCCGGTGAGGCCCAGCGATCGAAGCGGAATCCCTCGGCGGTGAGCTGGCGCCAGGCGATGACTTGGCCGGCGAGAAACATGAGGCCAAGGGCGAGGGTCGCGCCCAGCCAGGGCAGAGTGCGGCGCAGGGCCGGGCGGCCGAGGCCGAGCCATTCCTCGAGGACATCAAACTCACGAAAGATGTGGCGGCGCGCGAGCTCCACGGTGAGGGAGCTGAGGGCGAGAACCGCAGTATTGAAGTAGAGGATGCGCGGCAGCAGGATGGGATGCCAGTCGCCGATCTGCTGCATGGTGCGCGGGTCCATGTGCGTGGCCATTTGGCGCGCGTAAAAGACTGCCACAAGGGCGACGAAGAACATCATGTCTCCGGCGAGGGCGCAGAAGACGAAGGCGCGGGTGCGGTTGAGGGTCTCGCGCGGGCCACGGCGCGGACTGCGCCAGTCGTCGTCGCCACCGCCGCCGCCACCGCCGGTGGGGCGGCGATCGACCGGAGGCTTGCCGCCGGTGCCGGGGGCTTTACGCTCAACGTCGGACGGGATGGGAGTGAAGATTGAGGGCATGGGCGACCCTGTGAGGATGAGGTTACCTCACTTTTGGTTGGACGCGCCGAAAATCGGAAGAGGTGGCTGGGGCGAGGAAAAGAAAGCAGCCTACTTCCGCCGGGACTCCAATAGACGATCAATCAGGGGACTCAGGCGTTGAAATCGCTCCATCAAGACCATCAGATCTTCCTCAAAATGCGAAGATCTAACCTCAATCCATCCCTCCATCAGAGTGAGTGGCCCGTAGTCCACGCGCACGTTTGGCCATGTCCCGTGTGTAGACGCGAACCCACTTCTGAATTCCCTGGCGAAGTCTCGGCTCGTAATCGAGTAGCCTTTGAGTTGTCTAAGTTTCAAAGCGTGAATGTTGTAGCTCGCACGTTTCTTATTCGTTAACGTTTCATTCGTCCAAATTGAAAAAAAGATTCCCGATGTGTTTTCCACCCTGTCCATTGGGTCGTTCGTCCAGGTTGGCTTTTGCAGCTTCAATACAGAACAGGCTTTGTAGGATCCTTGCTTGCAGATAAGCCCATTGCGGTTTCGCTCATCAAAGCGGGCTTTGATCTTTGCGAACATGGCGTCGAACGGTCGCGCGTCGCCTGTCTCCATCGGCGGATCACCTTTTTAGGCAAGAATGGGACTAAGGGTTGCGAAATCTCCTCTATGCCAACGAGGTGAGGCATCCGGGTTCGCATCTTTGCACTCTGTTCCAGTGCAAGGAAGGGGAGCAGGGAGGCCGGTGTGAAGGAGTAGGAAGCGGCTGTCCGACCGCAGGAGGTTCACCAGCCGCGGGTTTGGAGGAGCTGCGATTCTTCGAGGCCGGCGGCCGCAAGGCCCTTCATGGTTCCCGTGACCTGCTCGGCGACTTCAGCGAGAATCTTGGGATCGTTCCAATGTGTGGTGGCGACGACGATGGCCTTGGCGCGCGACACGGCTTCTTCACGTTCTTTGGGCGAGTTCTCGACATCGAGCGGAGTGGCGCGCTCTTTCATGAAGATTCCCGAGCCGACAAAGATGGCTTCGGCGCCGAGCTGCATCATGAGTGCGGCGTCGGCGGGAGTGGCGATGCCGCCGGCGGAGAAATTGGGCACGGGTAGCTTGCCGGCGCGGGCGACCATACGGACAAGCTCGTAGGGCGCCTGAAGATCTTTGGCCGCGGCGTAGAGCTCCTGTTCGGAGAGGATTGTCAGCGTGCGCATCTCGCGGGTGATGGTGCGCATGTGCTGGACGGCGTGGACGACATCGCCGGTGCCCGCTTCGCCTTTGGTGCGGATCATGGCGGCGCCTTCGGCAATGCGGCGCAGGGCCTCGCCCAGGTTGCGCGCTCCGCAGACGAACGGCGTGGTGAAGGCGTGCTTGTCGATGTGGTGCGCCTCGTCGGCTGGCGTAAGCACTTCGCTCTCGTCGATATAGTCGACGCCCAGCTCCTGGAGGATCTGCGCTTCGGCGGTGTGGCCGATGCGGGCCTTGGCCATAACGGGGATGGAAACGGCTTGGATGATCTGCTTGATGAGCGAGGGGCGCGCCATGCGGGCCACGCCGCCCTCGGCGCGAATCATGGCAGGGACGCGTTCGAGGGCCATTACGGATGTGGCGCCGGATTCCTCGGCGATGCGCGCCTGTTCGACGGACATGACGTCCATGATGACGCCGCCCTTGAGCATCTCGGCGAGGCCGATTTTGAGGCGCAGGGTGGTGCCGGCGAACCCGTTGTTTTCTGTCGATTCAGGCATCTTTTTGGACCTCGGCGAGCGGCAGGTTCCGCTCGGGGCGGGATGAAAAGCCGCAAATCTTTCCAACTTCAAGTGTAACAGCGAAGTGAATGAAGCGCAGGGGCCGGGAGCGTGCGGGGAGCGCACTTGAGAGAGCTTTCTCTCAGGGTCTGAGGCCCGCGGCCCATTTGCATGGCTGATGCAAGGGCTAGAGCCGGCACCCCTCCAGGCCGGCGCGCAATTCTTAGGCCATTCCAATCTTTCCAACCTTCCTCTGGTCGCGTTGCTGCAGGGTTCTCTTGCGCGATGGCCTCCACTCAACAAGTCGCGGCGGGCGGACAGATATCGGCGGGCGGACAGGTTCCGGCAGGTGGACAACATCCAGTGGGCGCGGTTCCGGGTGGAGCGCGACCGATTGCAGCAGACCCTGCAGGCGTGGCGCTGGTTCCATCACCGCGAAATCCAGGAGAAGTGGTGAGCGAGCCGGGGTTCGGGCCGCTGGTGGCGCGATTGCCGGTGGAGCTGGACGTGGCAGTGCCGGTGCGCGAATTTCGCGTGCGGCATCTGCTGGCGCTCGAGCCGGGAACGGTGATTGAGTCCCGCTGGAACCACGGCAACGACCTGCCGCTGACTGCGGGAAACGTGAAGCTGGCGTGGACCGAATTCGAAGTGATCGAAACGTGGCTGGGCGTTCGTGTAACGCGGCTGGCGTGAGAAAGACAGGGAACAGGGATTAGGGACAAGGGATTAGGGACCAGGGAATCGAGAAGAGGGATATGGGAGTTGTGCATAGAACTGGCGGGACCAAGGAAAGCATCGGCGGGATCGCGGGCTGGCTGATGACGAAGTTTAACGGCGGGCAGAAGACGGAGCCCCGGTTGGCGCTCGTCGAGCGAATCGCACTGGCGCCCAGGCAGTCGCTGGCGCTGGTAGAGGCCGAAGGGCGAAGGATTTTGGTGGCCACCTCGGCTGAGGGTAGTCCGGCGTTCTATCCGCTCAGCGAAAAGAGCGGATGGAGCGTGGGCGGACAGCGAACTGTGTGCGGTTCGAAGCGCGGAACGACGAAGCGGCAGTCAAGATTCGCATCGCAGAGGGTCTCATGGTGACGGTATGGCTGGGTACGCTGGCCGCGGCCGCTCCCGAGAGCGTGCCGCTGCTTCCGGATCTCAATGCCAAATTGCATCCGGCCGACTCGACGCCGTGGACGATTCTGCTGGTCCTGACGCTGATCACGCTGTTGCCCGCGATTTTGATGTGCATGACGCCGCTGGTGCGCCTGCTGGTGGTGTTTCATTTTCTGCGCCAGGCGCTGGGCACGCAGACCGCGCCCTCGAATCCCACGCTGATGGGGCTGGCGCTGATGATGACCTGGTTTCTGATGACGCCCGTCCTGACCCAAGTCGACCAGCAGGCGGTGGAACCCTATCAGGCGGGCCAGATCACGGGGATGGAGGCGATCGATCGCGGAACTGTGCCGGTGAAGCATTTCTTGTTGCGGTATGCGCGCGAGAAGGATCTGGCTCTGTTCGCGGCGGCGGGCCAGATTCAGCGGCCCCAGACGCCGGACGATCTGCCAATGCGCGTGGTGGCTCCGGCCTATATTTTGTCCGAGCTGAAGGCGGGCTTCGCCATCGGCGCGGTGTTGTTTCTTCCGTTTCTCCTGATCGACATGGTGACAGCGGCGATCACGACGTCGATCGGCATGTTCCAGTTGCCGCCGGTGGTGGTGTCGACTCCGCTAAAGATTCTGTTGTTCGTGATGGTCGACGGATGGAATCTTCTGGCCAGCTCGCTCTTGAAGAGTTTTTGAAAGGGAATCGATGACGCCGGATCTTGTTGCCGAGCTGATGCGCCAGTTGATGCGGGAGGCGATTGTGCTGGCGGCGCCGCTGTTGATCGCGGCAGCAGCGTTGAGCTTTGTGCTGAGCCTGGTGCAGACCCTGACCAGTTTGCAGGATCAGTCGCTGACCACGGTGCCGCGGCTGGCGGCGATTGCCGTGATTCTGCTGGTCGGCATGCCGTGGTTTCTGGAGCGGATGGCGGAATATACGCGGCTGTTGCTCGGAGACTTTCACCGGTATCTGGGCTGAAGAAGCAGGGACCAGGGATTAGGGAACAGGGATTAGAAAAAGGAACCGCTGGGCGAAACGATGCAAGATTGGCCGACATTTCTGAGTGCAATGATGCTGGCGCTGGTGCGGCTGAGCGGCATGGTGGCCTTCGCTCCGTTCTTTTCATCGACCGCGCTGCCGATGCGCGCGAAGGCCGTGTTCGTGGGCGCGGTGGCGTGGCTCGTCGCGCCCCTTGTGGCTACGCTGCCCAATGCGCAAGCCACGCTCAGTTTTTCGGCCCTCGTCGGCGAGCTGGCGGTGGGATTGGTTTATGGGCTTTCATTGGTGCTGCTGAGCGAGATGCTGATCTTTGCCGGGCAGATCGCGGGCGTGCAATTCAGTTTCTCGCTGGTGAATCTTTTGGACCCCGAGTCGGCGATCCAGACGCCGTTGCTGGGAGATTTGTTTCAGCTGATGGGCACGCTGGTCCTGATCGCGGCAGGCCTCGATCGGATTCTGCTGGCATCGGTTTTTCGGAGCTTTCGCGCGGTGCCGCTGGGCACCTTCAATCTGTCGCCGGTGGCTGCTCTGACGATTGTGCGCGCTGCGGGAGGAATCTTTCTGGCCGCATTGGAATTGGCCGCACCTGTTCTGGCCTGCACCATGCTGGTCGAGATTGCCGTGGCCCTCGTGGGAAAACTTAGCCCGCAGCTGCCGGTGATGTCTTTGACGGTCCCGATGAAAACCTTGACGGGCTTCGTGATTCTGGCGAGCTCGCTCGCACTGTGGCCGCGCTTTATCGAGGCGCGCTTCGGCAGCCTGCTCGACATGGCCGAGAGATTGATTTCGGCTCCGGGCGCGGCGCATGGTGTCGCGCATGGATTGGGGGGCTAGGCGATGGCCGGCGAGCGCACCGAACAGGCCACGCAGCACCGCCGCGAGAAGGCGCGCAAAGAGGGCGACATCCTGCACAGCCGCGAGCTGACGGCGGCGGCGGGAACCCTCGCCGGAGTGATTGCGCTCGGCATGTTGGGCGGCCGCACGATCGAGACTTGGCAAGAAGCGTTTCAGGGGTTTCTGCTGCTGGGCACGCCGGATCGCTGGGAGCCGTCAATGCTTGCACCCACACTCGTCGCGGTGCGGAGGCTGATTCTTGCGGTGCTCGGGCCCCCAGGCGTGGTGATGGCCGCGGTGGCGGTAGCGGCGCTCGGAGCAGGCATCGCGCAGACCGGCGGAGTGACGGTTCACGGCAGCGCTATCCAATTCAAGCCGGACCGCATCAACCCGATTTCAAATCTCAAGAATATTTTCTCGCTGCGCGCGGCGTCGCGGCTGGGAAAGTCGCTGATCCCGGCAAGCTTCCTGGCCGTCTTCGCCGTCGAGCGGATGGCGCATCAGTTGAGCATTCCGCCGTTCTCGACCGAGCGGCTGGAACTATTGGGCAAAGACGTTTACGGACTGCTCGTGGCCGCGGCCTGGCTGCTCTTCGGCTGGTCGGCGATTGACTACATGGTGGAGTGGCAGAGCCGGGAGTCGCGCCTAAAGATGAGCAAGCAGGACATGCGCGACGAGTACAAGGAGACCGAGGGCAGCCCGCAGATCCGCAGCCGCATTCGCAACCTGCAGCGCCAGATGCGCCGCCGCCGCGTGAAGGCCGATGTTTCGCGCGCGGCCGTGGTGCTCACCAATCCGACACATTATGCCGTGGCTTTGGGCTTCGACTTCGTGTCCATGGAAGCACCCAAGATGATGGCCAAGGGGCGAAATCTTCTGGCGGAAGAGATCAAGGCCGAGGCGCGCTGGGCCGGCGTGCCGATCATCGAGAACCCGCCGCTGGCGCGCTCGCTGTACCGCACCGTCGAGGTGGGCCAGGCAATACCCGTGGATTTGTACGCGGCGGTGGCCGCGATTCTTGCCTACCTTTACCGGCAGCGCGTGGAGGCCGAACTGCGCGACCGGCGCCGCTCCGCGGTTTCAGGTTATGTGGGAGGTCCGCAATGATGCGCTCCGCACTTTTACATCCCGGAGGAGATTTGAGATGAGTGCTGCGGCGCTGGCAGCCGGCGCATTGCCGGCCAAGAACTCGATCTGGCACAGCCTGCGCGATTACATGCTGCCGATGGCGGCGATCAGCGTGATCTTCGTGATGCTGGTGCCGGTGCCGGCCCCCGTGCTCGATCTGCTGCTGGCGATCTCGATGGCCTGCTCGATAATTGTTTTCCTCTCCGCGGTGCAGATTCGCCGCGCGGTCGAGCTCTCGGTGTTTCCCACTCTGTTGTTGTTGCTGACGCTGTTCCGCCTGTCGCTGAACATCGCGTCAACGCGAAGGATTCTGCTCCACGGCCAGGAGGGAACGGCGGCGGCGGGAAAGGTGATCGAGGCCTTTGGACAGTTTGTGGTGGGTGGCAATTACGTGGTCGGGTTCGTGTTGTTCCTGGCTTTGGTCGCCATTCAGTTCCTGGTCGTAGCGCACGGCGCGGTGCGCACAGCGGAAGTAACGGCGCGGTTCACACTGGACGCGTTGCCGGGCAAGCAGATGGCGATCGACGCCGACATGAACGCGGGGCTGATCGACGAGGCCGAGGCGCGCCGAAGGCGCCAGGCGATCGCGCGCGAGGCGGAGTTTTACGGGGCGATGGACGGCGCGGCGCGCTTCAACCAACGCGATGCGCTGGCCACGATCCTGATTACCGCGATCAATATTGTCGCGGGACTCTTGATCGGAACGCTGCAGCAGGGTATTGAGCTGGGCGAAGCAGCGCGGACGTATACCGTGCTGACGGTGGGCGACGGGCTGGTGACGATTATTCCTTCGCTGCTGGTCTCGGTGGCGGGCGGGATTACGCTGACGCGCGCGAATTCGGCCGGAATGCTGGGCGGCGAGATCAGGCAACAACTGCTGGCGCGGCCGGCAACCTTGTATATGGCCGCCGCGGTCTCGGCTCTGATGTGCCTGATTCCCGGATTGCCGAAGATCGCATTTCTGTCGGTCGCCGCGGCGCTCTATATGGGTGGAAGGCGCGTGGCGGCTTCGGCGCCGGCCGTTCTTCCAATCGAGAGTGCCATCCGAGACCAGAAAAAAACCGCGCAGGGGCCGGATCTTGCAGCGTTGATGCATCTCGAAGACCTGACGCTCGAGATCGGGTTCCAGCTGATTCCGCTGGTCGACGAGAAGCAGGGCGGGCAACTGTTGGGGCGCGTGCGCTCGCTGCGGCGACACCTCTCGTCGGAGATGGGATTTCTTGTGCCGCCCGTGCACATCTCGGACAACCTGCGCCTGAAGCCGCGCGAATACGTGGTCTCGCTGCGCGGGATAGAAATTGGCCGCTGGCAGACAGAGGGTCCGCACTTGCTGGCCGTTTCGGGCGAAGCGGGGCGGCGCCCCTTGACGGGAAGAGAGACGCGCGAGCCGGCCTTTGGCGTGCCGGCGATCTGGATCGCGCCCGCGCTCGAAGAGCAGGCAATTGCAGCGGGCTATTCGGTGGTGGACGCGGTCACGGTGATCACGACGCATCTCGGAGAACTGATTCGCCAGCATGCTTGGGAGCTCGTGGGCAGGGCGGAGATCAAGCGGCTCGTCGACGCGTTGAACGACAGCCATCCGAAGCTGATGGAAGAGCTGGTGCCGAAGCTGCTGACGCTGGGCGAGGTGGCGCGGGTTCTGGAGCAGTTGTTGCGCGAGCGCGTGTCGATCCGCGACCTGGGCGCAATTCTGGAGGCTCTGCTCGAGACGGCGGCGGTGTCGAAGAGCCTGGTCACGCTGGTCGAAGCGGCGCGTGCCGCGCTGGGACGCCGCCTGGTGCAGCCGCTGGTCGATGCAGACGGCCAGCTGCCAGTTCTTCTACTCGATCCGGGGCTCGAAGAAGAAATCCTCTCGACCGTTGCGCCCGAGACATCGAGCGCGGGAGGCGGCCAGCGGCAACTCGCGGCCAGCGCGCGCCCGGCAACGCCGATTGTGCGCCGTCTCGCCGATTCTGTGAGATCCCTTATCGGTTCCGCATCCTCCTCGGTCCCGCCCGTGCTTCTTTGTCCAAGTCCGGCCCGTTTTTTCGTCCGGCGGTGGCTGGAGCCGGTGTTGCCGCGCCTGGCTGTGGTTGCAGCCAGTGAAGTTCCACCCGAGATCCGGCTGCGCCCTGTGGGCACGGTCCGGTAAGTCGTCAAGCAGTCGCAACAATCTGCGTTGGGCAGGAAGGTAGGAATGTTCATGGAAGCAGCGACAGCGAGGGAGTCGAGTCCGGCGGGGCGCGGCCGGGTTCCAGGCGGCTATCCGCCGCAGGCGTCGGCTCAGCCGGCGCTGACCACGGAGCAGGAGCGTGTGCTGCTCGAGCATCTGCCCATCGTGCGGTTTCTCGCGCGGCGCATTCACGAGCGTTTGCCGCAACATGTCGATATCGAAGACCTGGTATCGGCCGGCGTGGTGGGGCTGATGGATGCCTTCGCCAAATTCGATCCCACGAAAAAAGTTCAATTCCGCAGCTACGCGCAGTTCCGCATCCGGGGCGCGATTCTCGACTCGCTGCGCACGCTTGACTGGAGCCCGCGCGAGCTGAGGCGCAAGGGCCGCGCGGTCGAGGAGGCGATTCGCGTGATCACGGCGCGGCTGGGCCGTGCGCCGGGCGAAAACGAGATTGCCGCCGAGATGTCGATGAGTCTCGACGAATACCAGCAACTGCTGGGCGATCTGAAGGGCCTCGAGATCGGCACGCTGCATGTCGAGCACAACGAAAACTCGGGCGAAGAGGAACTGGCCTACGTCCCGGGAAAGCCGGAGGACGATCCGCTGTTCCACTGCCTGAGGGGCGAGCTCGAAGAGCGGCTGACCGACGCGATTGCTCATCTGCCTGACCGCGAGCGGCTGGTGATGACGCTCTATTACTACGAAGAGATGACCATGCGCGAGATCGGACTCGCGCTGGGCGTGGTGGAATCGCGCGTCTCGCAGGTGCACGCGTCGGCGGTGGTGCACTTGCGCGCCGCACTGCGAGACCTGGCTGGCAGCGCGACAGGACAGACTGGCCCGAGGCCGGTGGCGCGGAGGAGATAACTCCGGCGGAAGTTGGCGCTGAGGAATAGACGGGGCGAAATAAGAGCCGGAGGAGATCATTTGTGGCGGAAAAGACGCTGAAGCAGGACGAAATCGACGCTCTTTTCGACGCGGCCCGCAGCCTGGCGCCGGAGGCCATGCCTGCCGAGGTGCGCGCCAAGGTCGTCGACTACAACTTCTCGTCGGCAGGTCAGATTTCGACCGAGCAGTTGCGGGCCATCAGCATGCTCAATGATCTGTTCGCGCGCAACCTGACGCACAACCTGGCGGCATGGCTGCGCACGCGGTTCCAGGTCAATCTGGTTTCGGCCGAGCAGATTCAGTTCAATGAGTTTCTCTTAAGAATTCCCGAGATCTGTTATGTAGCCTCGGTGCGGCTTGAGCCCCTGGGGGCGCTGGCGGTGCTGCAGCTCGATCTGGGCCTGGCGCCTCCGATCATCGATCTTCTTCTCGGAGGGGACGGCAAGGACGGTCCACTGCGCGAGGTGACCGACATCGAGGAAGCGATTCTGGCCAGCGTGGTCGAGAACATCTGCCGCGAGCTGACGGTGGCCTGGCAGCCGGTGGGATTGAGCTTTTTGTTCGAGCGCCGCCAGATGCAGACCCAGGTGGCGCGCATTATTTCGGTCGCCGAAAAGACGCTTTGCCTGAGCTTCGAGATTCGCATGCCGCACAGCTCGGGATTGTTGAACCTGGCTTTTCCGGCAGTGGTCGCGAACACCATCCTGCGGCGGCTGACGTCGGAATGGGGCCGGCGACGGGGGCACGCGGGCGGCACGCGTGCGCGCATGAGCGACGCGGCGCGCGAGATCCGCTTCGGCTGTTCGCTGCAACTGCCCACAGTGCGGCTGGCGGCAGGCGCGCTTGAAGAAGTCCAGCCGGGCGACGTGCTGCGCCTCGACGTGGGAACCAATGCCTTGTCGGAGCTGAGGGTCGCCGGACAGCCGCTTTCGCTGGCTCATGCCATGCGTCACGGAGCGCATCGAGCGGCGCGCATCGAGCGCGTTCTCACAGGAGGTGAGCGGTGAAGACGTATTTAGATTGCTGGGCACAGGTGGCGGCGACGCTTTTTTCGCAGGCCCTGGCGGGCGAGCCGGAGCTGATCGAATCCTTGCCGAAGCCGCTGGGAGCGGGCTCGTTTGGCTTCGCGGCCACGCTTGGCGGCGATCTGTCCGGGCGGTTCTCGGTGATCCTTGACGGCGCGGTGCTCGAGACGCCGCTGATGGGCGAGGGAGTGGATCAGAAGGCCGGCTGGAAAGAGTTGTTGAACGAGGCAGCCGGCGCCGCCGCCGGCGACCTGCTGGCCTCGACGGGCAAGAAGTGCCAGGTGACGAGCTTTGAGGAGATCGCGCCGGAAGCCAAGATCACGCAGGCCTTCGAGCTTCGCTCGGGCGAGCGCGCGTGGATCGTTTTAGTGCGTGATGAGTTGAAGGAGCAGGCGGCGCAGCCGGCCGCCGAACCCGAACCGAAAACGGCCGCGAAGGCTGCGCCCGCCGCAGCATCTTCGAACCGAGTTCCATCGGACGACCTCCGATCGGCGCCGCCGTCGCTGAGTCCGGGGCTGAGCCCGGGTCTCGAGCTGTTGCTGGACGTCGAGCTCGAAGCTTCTCTGCGCTTCGGATCGCGGGAGATGCCTCTGGGCGAGATTCTCGATCTGGGGCCGGGCGACGTGGTCGAACTCGACCGCCACGTGTCCGACCCGGTGGATTTGATCGTGGGTGACAAAATTGTGGCGCGCGGCGAAGTGGTGCTGGTGAACGGCAACTTCGGGTTGCGCGTGACCGAGGTGGCTGCGCCGAGAAAGCGTCTGGAGAGTATTCGATGCCTCTTTTGAGCCGCGGTCCTGCGCAGGCTTCTCAGGGCGCCCCGGCGGAGTTCGCAGGGCGTGGAGCCGCTCAAGCGAATCGCGCGTCCGGAGTGTCGCCGTCGCGCGGCGGCCGAACCGCGGGCCTGGGCAAAAGCTTCTTCTCGACCTGCGCCAATCCCCGCTGCGGCTCGGGCTGGCTGCGGCTGTGGCGGCGCGAGACGCCGATCTTCGAAGGCGGCTGGTGCTGCTCCGCGGAGTGCATGGCGGCACACGTAGCTGCGGCGCTCAACCGCGAGATGGACGGGAGGGGCTCGCCGCGCGAGGGCCATCGTCACCGGATTCCGCTGGGCCTGGTTCTGCTGGAGCAGGGCTGGATCACGAACGGGGATCTGCGCACTGCGCTGCACTCGCAAAAAGCCGCGGGCGCAGGAAGGCTGGGCCGATGGCTGGTCGAGAGCCGGACGGCGAGCGAGGAAAATGTGACGCGCGCACTCGGCCTGCAGTGGGGTTGCCCGGTTCTTGGCATGGAGTTCCACCACCCCGAAGGTCTGACGGCGCTGGTGCCGCGGCTGTTTGTAGACGCATTCGGAGCGCTGCCCTTGCGCGTGGCTGCCGGGAGAATTCTCTATCTGGGTTTTGAGGATCATCTCGACGCCGCACTGGCTCTGGCTATCGAGCGCATGACGGGTCTCGAGGTGGTAGGCGGGCTGATCCAGGAGTCTCAATTTCACCCAGCGCATTCCCGTTTGCTTGAAGCGCGTTTTCCCGCGGCGGAGCTGATCGAAGCGGCGACTGAGCCGGCGCTGGCGTCGGCTTTTGCGAAAGCCGTCGAGCGGACGCGGCCGGTGGAGTCGCGCCTGGTGCGGGTGCACGATTGCTTCTGGCTGCGGATGTGGACTCGGCTGGACAGAGGGCCGCTTCCCGAAGCTGAATCGATTCGCGATCTGATCGGCTCGATCCGGTCGCACTAGCGGTTACGGATTCGACCTCAAGGATCAATCGCGCGCGCCGATAAAAACAGAGTGGGGGGAGCTTGGGAATGAGCGAGATTCGAACCCTGATCGTCGACGACTCCTCGGTGATGCGCAAGATCGTCGAGCGGGCTTTGCGCCAGGCGGGGCTCGATGCCCTTGTGGTGCACGAGGCCGGCAGCGGGGTCGAAGGGCTTGAAGTATTGAAATCCCAATCAGTGGACCTGATTCTCTCTGACATCAACATGCCGGCCATGGATGGGCTCGAGTTTTTGCGCCAGATTCGCGCGCAGAATCTGGCAGTCGGCATTCCGGTGGTGATGATTACCACCGAATCGAGCGAGGAGCACGTGAAGCAGGCGATTGAGGCGGGGGCGAAGGGATACATTCGCAAGCCATTCACCAGCGAGCAGGTGAAGGAGCGTGTCCTGCCGCTTTTGCACGCGGCCTAGCGGCTGTTGGGCGATTGTTTCGTTGAAGGCTTGGTTGCTTCGAAACTCATCCTCTTCTGGGCCGGGCCAGGACGTTAAGGACAGGAGGGCGCCGTGCTGTTGAACGGAGTGCGTTCATCGGTCACCGGGGGACGGCGGGGCGGCGGGGAAAAAGGCGTCGTTGGCCGAGGGGCCAGCGGCGCAGCTACAGGACGCGAAGTTTCTGGGGAGCGTACGATGCCGGTTTCATTGCGTGAATCCGTCGAGCAGGTCTCCGACCCACGGAACCTGGATGCGAGCGTGGAAGAAGTTTTCCGGCTGATGCTGGGCCTGGAGTGCAAGCGCGTCACGGGTCCGGTGCTGATAGACCCGGAGTCGGTGACATCGGTGGTGGGGTTCGGCGGCGTGTTGAGCGGCGCGTGCGTATTCAAGTCGGGTGCGGGGACGGCGATGAAGATTGCGGCGCACATGACGGGCATGGAATTCTCGGGCGTCGACGACACGGTAAAGGACGGGATCGGCGAGATCTGCAACATGCTGGCCGGAGCGTGGAAGGGCAAGGTGCCGGAATTGGCGGCGAACACCGGGCTTTCGGTTCCTGCGGTGATTACCGGCCATGACTACAAGCTGCACGTGCAGGCCCCGGAGTTTCAGATTCACCACACGTACCGCTTCGACGACCAGGTGTTTGAGGTAACGATCGTGTGCGACGGGCTGCAGTGAGGCATGACCAGGGAATAGGGAATAGGGAATAGGGATTAGGGAACAGGGAATAGGAACAGCCAATCGCCCGTAGTAAACAGGGAATTGAGAACAAGGAAAATGGACACAAGGATTTGTGCGGGCTGCGGACCGGGGGCGCTTCGTGTTTCAACACTTCTCTATTCCCGCGCTCCTTAGATTCTTCGTACCATCTTTCCCATGTTCTCTTCCGGAGCGTCTGCGGGTCCTGCCCTTCTAATCCCTAATCCCTGGTCCCTATTCCCTGTTTCTTGATCTCTTTCTAATTTTTCCCACTCCCCTTCGGTCCCCTTTCTGCATCTACATTCCCCGTTATGGACAGCGGCTACTATGCGGCGATGACGGGACTGGTGGCGCGCACCCAGGCACTGGACACGGCGGCGGCCAATCTGGCGAACGCGCAGACGCCGGGCTATCGCGCCGAGCGCGAATTCTTTCGTTCCGTTCTGCTCGGGCCCGACGCGCTGGACTCCCAACTGGGCCAGACGGTGAACAACTACGGCCTCCTCGGCGGCGACCGGTTGAGCATGGCGCAGGGGGCTCTTGAACAAACCGGGAACCCGCTCGATCTGGCGATTGAGGGTCAGGGATTCTTCATGGTGCAAACCCCGCAGGGGTTGCGCTACACGCGCGATGGCAGCTTTCATCGCGCGCAGAACGGACAGCTGGTGACCGAGGCCGATGAGCCTGTGCTCACGGCGACAGGCCAGACGATTGCGATTCCGCCCGGCGAAGTATCGGTGGGCGCGGACGGAACGGTTTCAGTGGCGGGGGGCGCGGTGGCGACTGTCGGTGTGCTGACGTTTCCTCCGGGAACCGAGCTCACGCCCGAGGGCGCGAACCGTTATGTGGCGCCTAAAGATGTGACACCGGTCGCGGCCAAGGATTCAGCGGTTCATGAGGGCGCTCTCGAAGCTGCGAATCAGGATGTCGTGCAAGGATCGCTCAATTTGATTGTCATGCAGCGCCAGGCGGAGATGATGCAGCGGGCGCTGACCGTGTTTCATACCGAGTTCAACAAGTTCGCAACGGAGGATCTCCCGAAGGTTTGAAATGAGAGTTCACCGTTCACAGTTCGTAGTTCTCAGTCAATTGCGCGTGACTGGTTCGGTCGTCGGTGGCCAATCCACCGGGACATCAAGATTGGAAAAAAGATCTGCGAACTAAGAACTGCGAACGACGAACTGAGAACTGGAGTCAACAATGATTCGAGCCTTGTATACCGCAGCCAGTGGCATGAGCGCACAGCAGATGAATCTCGACACGATCGCCAATAACCTGGCCAACTCGTCGACCACCGGCTTCAGGCAGCTGCGCCTGCAGTTTCAGGACATGGTGTATCAAAACATGGTCACGCCGGGCGCGGCGCAGAGCCAGAATACGGTTTCGGCGGGATTGCAGATTGGCCTGGGGACAAAATCGGCGGCGACCGAAGTGATCAACACGCAGGGCGAGCTGAACGAGACCGACAACCCGCTCGATGTGGCGATCCAGGGCGCAGGATTCTTTCAGGTGCAGCGGCCCGACGGCACGATTGCATATACGCGCGCCGGGCAGTTCCACCTGAACAACCAGGGAACGATCGTGACGACCGATGGCGACCCGCTGATTCCGACGATTACGATTCCGTCGAACGCGACGGCGGTGACGATCACGGAATACGGTGTGGTGAACGCGACTTTGGCCGGACAACAGAATCCGTCGCAGCTGGGACAGATTCAGTTAGCCACGTTTCCGAATCCAGGGGGTCTCGAAAGCATGGGGAACAACCTGCTCGATGCGACTCTCAGCTCGGGCGATCCGGTGCTCGGCAATCCGGGCGGAACGGAAGGAATGGGAACGCTGCAGCAGGGATATTTGGAGAATTCGAATGTGGACGTAGTCACGGAGTTTGTGCAGATGGTGCTGGCGCAGCGGGCCTATGAATCGAATTCGAAGGTCATCAAGGCGGCCGACGATATGTATTCGGAAGTCAACAATATGACGCACTGAACTTCCGGCGTTGGTTGAAGAAATTGAAACGATGAGGCACCGAACGAGTGGCATGCATTGAAGAAATGGAGCAGGGATGAAGAGGGTCGTAGCGAGCACGATCGTTTGGTTTGGCGTTGCGGTGCTGGCTTTCATTGCTCCGTTGTCCTGTCGCGGCCAATCTCGGGGCCAGGTGGTTCGGGCGATCGAAGATGGCGCGACAGGAAATCGTTGGCTGCTGGTCAAAGACCCTAGCGATCGGGGAGGACCGGGAAAAATGATACTCGTCGCGAATCTGGGCGAGGTTGCAAGGGACGACGATTCAAAATGCGGAGCGGGAAACGAGCCGGCAGAAAAATGCAGACGCTCTGTTGCGAAACCGGAAATGATTGTCGCTATTCACGCGGGTGAAGCACTGGTCGTCGAGGAGCATTCGCCTGTGGTGGACGCACGATTGCAAGCAACGGCATTGGAATCGGCGGTGGTTGGATCCAGGTTTGAGGCGCGACTGAAGATCGGCGGCAAAGTGGTGAGGGCGGTGGCGCTAGCACCGGGAAAAGCAGAGATCAAACCAGAGGTAAAGACGCAGCCATGAAAGAGTGCTGGGCAGTAGCGGAAGCGATGGGAAAGGTTTGCGCATTGTCAGTTCTGTCCGGTGCGCTTCTCGCGTTGCCTGCAGCCGCGTGGGGCAAGAAACAGGGTTCCGAAGCGACGGCGGCAAAGGCCACTCCGCCGGAAGAAGCTCTGCGCAACTACATTGCGCGGGTGCGCGCGCAGCAAGCGGCCGAGGTGCATACAGAGGGTTCGCTCTGGAGCCCGGATGGACAGCTGGTGCGGCTGGGCACCGATGTGAAGGCCTACAGGATTCACGACGTGGTGATGATTGTGGTGGGCGAAAGCCTGTCGGCTTCAACCGGTGGCCAGGTAAAGAATTCGCGCGCGTCGAATGCCAACTCCGGTGTCACGTCGTTGTTTGGCGCGCTGAAGGCTTCGAACGCTTTGCAGAACCTGGTGGGCGCCACGGCTTCATCGGGGCTGACGGCGCAGGGGCAGAGCACCACCGACTCGAGTTTGGCGACTACGTTCGGCGCAGAGGTTGTCGATGTGCTGCCGAACGGGATGCTGGTAGTGCAGGCCACGCGGCAGATTACCTTCTCCCAGCAGACGCAGCTGATCGTTCTACGGGGCCTGGTGCGGCCGGAGGATGTGAGCAACCAGAATCAGGTGTTGTCGACGGCGATGACGGACCTGGAACTGGAAGTGACGGGCAAGGGGATAGTGAACGACTCCACTTACCGATCGAATCCACTGGTGCGTTTGCTCGAGAAACTGGTGATTTTTTAGGGGCAAGGACCGAGGGAAAAGGAACCGAGAGATAGGGAACTGGCATGAAGATGCGCGTCGCAATTCGAGAATGGTTGGAGAAAGGCAGATGGTGCCGGGTGACTCCGCTTCTCGAGAGCCGCGCGTTCTGGTGGGTTATGGCGCTGGGCGCGGTTTGGCTTCTGGCAATTTCTCTGGCACCGCCCCAGGAACCTGGACAAAAGTCGCGGATCAAGGACGTGAGCTCGATTGAAGGCATTCGCGACAACCAGCTCGTGGGTTATGGATTGGTGGTGGGCCTGAAGGGTACGGGGGATAGTTCGCAGACGGTGTTTCCGGCGCAAACGCTGGTCTCGGCACTCGAAAAGATGGGGATTACGGTTCCGCAGACCGGATCGAACAGCGCCAGCAACATGCAGGTGAAGAACATGGCGGCGGTTTTTGTGGTGGCCACGCTGCCGCCATTTAGCGGGCCGGGTTACAAGGTGGATGTGACGGTTTCATCGGCCGGCGATGCGCGATCGATCGAAGGTGGAATCCTGCTGATGACGCCGCTCTACGGGCCCGATGGGCAGATCTATGCGCAGGCGCAGGGAGCGCTTGTGCTGGGCGGTTACATGGCGGCGTCGGGCGGCAGCGCCAAGCAGGTGAATCATCCCACAACGGCGCGGATTCCGGGAGGCGCAATGGTGGAGCGGGCTGTTCCTTTTGATCTGAAGGAAATGCGCACCGTCAGCGTGGTCCTGAACGACGCCGATTTTCATACCGCGGAGCGGATGGCGGCGACGGTCAATGAGGCACTGGGCTCGGCGCGCGCAAAAGCCATTGACAGCCGGCGCGTCGAGATCGCTGTCCAGCCCGGCGAGGACGTGGCGTCGTTGCTCGACAAAGTGGAGGAGCTGGAGATCGACGTGTTTCCGCGGGCGCGCGTGGTGGTGAATGAGCGCACGGGAACGGTGGTGATCGGGGGTACGGTGCGGCTGCAGCCGGTATCGATTTTGCATGGCGGCCTGAGCATCAACGTGATCACGAACGTCGAGGTCTCGCAGCCGAACGCGCTTTCATCCGGGGCCACGCAGGTGGTGGAGCAAACGACGGTCCAGGCTCAGGACAAGCCTGTGAACCGGATCGATTTGAAAGAGGGCGCTACCGTGGAGGATTTGGTCGAGGAATTGCAACGTACCGGAGCGGGAGCGCGGGACGTGATCTCGATTCTGCAGGCAATGAAGGCAGCCGGGGCATTGGATGCGGACCTGGAAGTGCTGTGAAGACGGGAACCAGGGATTAGGGACTAGGGATTAGGGACTGGGGATCAGGGAGCAGGCGCTTGAACATTGGACTGATTGGCGGGACAACCGGCGCGGTGCGGGAAGCAAGCGCGCCCCCTCCCAAGCTGGTGCAGGCGGCGCACGAATTTGAGGGCCAGATGATGAAGCAGTTGCTCGAACCCATGACCAATGGAGATGCCCTGACAGGCGCCGAGGATGGCGACTCGGACCTGGGCTCCGGATCGGGATCTGGCTCGACTGGCGCGCTGGGCGAGTTTGCATCCGAGGCGCTGGGGAAGGCGCTGAGCGAGCGCGGCGGGTTCGGAATCGCCGATCGAATTGTGAAGGAGCTTTCCCGGTCTGGTAACCATAGCGAAAACGGGAAGGTAATCGGAAATCTGCGCGGTAATACCGTGATAAGAGCTCCTGAATGACTAGAGTGATTAGCAGAATTGCCGATAGACCTGGCAAGGAGCAGAGTGTATGGATATTCGCAATAGCCTGGATGGATTGAGGTCATTGTTAGGAGTGAACCCGACGCCCGCGCAGTCGCCGCAGCCCAAGGGCAGCGCGGCCACGGCCGGAAGCGCGTTCGATACCGACAGAGCGACCTTGAGCAGCGCGGCCAATGAAGTTTCGCAGGCCATGTCGGATGATGGTGTGCGTCCGGAGAAGGTGGCGGAGATTCAGTCGGCGCTGGCCGCGGGGACCTACGATGTGCCGGCGTCCGCCGTGGCCTCGAAGCTGGTGGATGCAATGCTGGTCGGCGCATAGCACCTCCGGCAATGGCTTCTCCGGCAGCGGCGCGGACCGCGGATGGCGCAATAGGACACACGGCTGGAAGGGAAACGCGCGCCTGCGAACAGTAGAGGAACGGAAGAATGCACGAGCATGAGGCGACCGCGACGAATCCGGAGTTGAAAGAGCTGGTAGTGGAAGCATCGCGCGCACTGGCGCTGCTCGATGCACCGAGGCTTGAGGAGCTTGCCGTTTCCTGCGAAGCGCTGAACCAAAATCTGGATGCGATGGGCGCGTGCGAAAAGAGGGAACTGGCGAGGCAAGCGCGGGAGGCTCAGGCGGACATGTCTGTGCTCAAGCGAGTCCTGGAGGCGACGCGCGCCAACCAGAACGTGATGCGGCGGCTGCGCGAGATGCGTGAGCGGCGTCTTGAATACGACGAGCGTCTGATTCGCTCAAATACAAAGATTGCCGCCGAATCGAGGGCTGACGTCGCTGTCGGCGTCGGTGCCAAAGCGTTAGTGGAAGTTCATGCCAAGGCGGAGGGCGCTGATGGGGTCGATTAACTCCGCACTTGGTTTGATGGCCGGGGCTCTCGATGCCGATCAGGAAGCGCTGAACGTGGTGGCGAACAATGTTGCCAACGCCAACACGCCGGGATACACGGAGGAGAAGCCGGACTGGCAGGAAAACACGCCGATCGACGTCGGCGGGATTCTGATCGGCGATGGAGTGACGGAGACGGGCGCTACGTCACAGCGCGACCGTGTGCTGGAAGAACGGCTTGATCAGCAGCAGCAACTGGCATCGGCGTCGAGCGCGCGGCTGACGGCCTTGAACAACATGCAGGCGTTGTTCACTCCGGATTCGGGGTCGTCGGGGTCAACGGCGGGAGATATCGGCAGCGACATCACGAGCTTTTTTGATTCCTTCGCCTCTCTTGAGAGCGATCCGACGGACAACGCATTGCGCGAACAGGTGCTTTCATCGGCGTCGACTTTGGCCGGTGACATTTCGAGCGCTGCGAGCAGCCTGAACGGACAGAGCGCGGCGATCAACCAGGAAGCGACGGGCGCGGTGAGCCAGGTGAACTCGCTGACTGGCGCCATTGCGCAACTGAATCTGGAAATCGAATCCAATTCGCCGAATTCGGACGCAGGAACGCTCGAGGACCAGCGACAGCTGGATTTGAGCCAGCTTTCGCAGCTTATCGGGATCAACCAGGTGACGACGGAGAACAACGGGCTCTCGGTGACCACAACATCCGGGCAGCTGTTGGTGTCGGAGGGGCAGAACTTCCAACTGACGACCGGAACAGTAAACGGCGTTACAGATGTTTCCCTGGGCGGAACGGACATTACTTCGCAATTGGCCTCGGGCGGCGGGCAACTGGGAGGGTATTTGACAGCGCGCGACGTAGACATTCCAAACGCACTAAGCTCGCTCGATCAACTTGCGTATAACGTTTCGACTTCAGTGAATGCCGCCAACAATACGGGTACGGACCTGAATGGCGTGACGGGAACGGTCGCGAATCCTCTTTATATCTTCAATGAGCCGGCGCAGGCAGCGGGAAGCGCGGCGGCGATGAGCGTGGTTATGATCGATCCCAGCCAGATCGCGGCGGCAGGATTGGGAAACGGGACCGGTGACAATTCGAACGCCGTGACGATGGCGAAGCTTGCCGGCGGGCTGATCGTGAATGGGCAGACGCCCATTAACTACTACTCGAACTTCGTCTCCACGCTCGGCTCGACGGTCACAGAAGTGCAGACGGAGAACACCGCACAGAATGCGTCGGTGACACAGTTGCAAGCGCAGAACAATGCATTGTCGAGCGTGAACCTGAACGATGAGGCGGCGGCGATGTCGACACTCGAGAACAGCTACCAGGCTGCGTCTCAGGTGTTCACGATTCTGAATTCGGTGATGACTTCCGCGTTGAACCTGGGCGAGGAAACGGCGGTGGCATAAAGCAGGGAATAGGGATTAGGGAATAGGGAATGGAAAAAACCGTGCGAGGGAAGCACGGCGGCGAAGAACCATACGACGGAGAAGGGATCCTGGAGCAAGGTCATGCGGGTTGATCCGACGTACATTACGAATCTGGTAGGGTCGCTGGATCAGACGCAGTCCAGCGAGCAGCAGCTGAGCGCGGAGCTGTCGAGCGGGGTTAGCATCACGTCGCTGAGCCAGAATCCCGTGGGCGCGGGCGAGAACGTGCTGCTGCTGAATCAGATTCAGCAGGACGATTCCTTTACCGAAAGCTCGAACCTGGTTACTGGACAGCTGCAGGTGGCGGATTCGGCATTGGGTAGTGTGGTTAGCGAGCTGACGCAGGCGATTTCACTGGCCACGAGCGCCAACAATGGGACCATGAATGCGAGCGACGTAAAGTCGATCGCCAACCAGATTTCGGGAGTTCTAAACGAAGTGCAGTCGCTGGCCAACACCAGCTATCAAGGCCAGTACATCTTCGCCGGAGGAAAAACGGCCGCGGCGCCATTTTCGACTTCGACGGGGACGGTGCCGGCGGTGACCAGCTATGCCGGCGACGAGAACGTGAACTACCTGGAGCTGCCAAACGGGCAGAAGATCCAGTTAAACGTGCCAGGGGACCAGATTTTTATGGGCGCTGGAACGAGCAGTGTTTTCGGCGCGCTGAATGCGCTGGTGGCAGACTACTCGAGCGGCACGGTAAACACGGCACAGGCGGCGAGCGACACGACGGCGCTCAGCGCGGCGTTAAATTACGTTTCGCAGCAACGCGTGACGGTCGATAATTCGATTACGCAGATCAACGGGGCCTCGGGTGCGGTGACCAGTGAAAAGACGCAACTCACGGCCGTGCAAACCGACCTGATGCAAGCCGACATTCCCACCATCTCCACCCAGCTTTCGCAAGCTGAGACGCAGCAGACTGCTCTTGAAGATGTGATCGCAGAACTGGATTCGACGTCGAACAGCTTGTTCAGCAAGCTACAAGGCTAGAGCATTCTTCTTGATAGTCGGGAAGCGAGGTTCTGTTTCGCGTGGACTGTAAGCCGGTGCGTATCGAGCCACGCACCGGCGAAAGAAATTCAAACTCAGCAATCGCTCAGGTGGAAAACGGGGTCACTGGACGGTCAGAGACACGGTGGTGATCGTGGCCGATGTGGTCCCCGACGTTCCTGTTACGGTGACGGTGTACGTTCCGGCTGAAGTGCCGCTGTTCCCACCACCACCGCCTCCGCCTCCGCCTCCTCCGCCGCCACCACCGCTCCCGCCTCCACAACCTCCAAAGCCAATTGATCCCAAGATGGCCAACAGAACCAGCATCGCGAGCCAGCTCCGCCGTCTGCGAGGTATGGCGAACAGCAGGACAACGGCAAATGCGATGCCCCCAACCTGCCGCCATGCTGGCCGGATCAGAGCGCTGGTTGCGGCAGTCGTCGTAACGGTAAGCGTCGAGGTCTGTGTGGTCGTTCCACTCAACGTTACCGACGATGGAGATAGCGTGCACGTTGGCGGGTCATTGGCCGCGGCGGGAGTGATGGAACAGCTCAGGTTCACCGTCCCGGAAAAGCCGTTGGTGCCGACGATGCTGATCGTCGCCGTGTTTCCCGTCGAGGCTCCGGGTTGGATCGATATCGAACCGGGCTGGGAACCGCTGGGTGGTCCAAAGCCCGGGATGTTGATCGTGTAGGGCGCCGAGGCGACCGCGCTGTTGCTGTAGCCGCTGGCGGTCGCGATGGCTTCAATGGTCTCAGACGAAGAAACGTAAACTGGCCCGACGTACTTCGTCGAACTCGTGGTTGGTGTGGTCCCGTTGGTGGTGTAGTAGAACGTTGCCGCGGCCGTCGCATCGGTGAAAGTGACGGACTGCGCCGAAGTGTATGCTCCGGCAGCGGGCGAGAACGCCGGCGCCGACGCCACTGAAGTAGCAACGGCGGCAATGCCGTCAAGATCGCCAATGCTCCCCGCTCCGATCAGAATATTCGACGCGGTTTGAGGATTAATCTTCAATAAGCCGTAGCTGAAGTTGGTCGCGTAAATATTTCCATCTGGGGCGTAAGTTATGTCTTCGATGTTGTAAGTGCCGAGACTTCCAATGTCGCTTACTATAGCGCCGTTCGCGGGATTGAGGGTGAGCAGCTGCTGGTTGAACGAGGCGCCGGGCCCATTTTCCTCGACACCGTAGAGCACCCCTCCCGGCGAGAAGGCCATCGCTTGCAAGGAATACCCTGAAGCCAGCGGCACCGTTCCGACGGGCGAAAACTGACCGGTCGCGGCATTGATCGTTCCCAGAGTATCTCCCGACATGCCGTAAAGCGTCCCTTGGGGCGAAGCGGCAATCGTCGAAACGTTTTGTGATAAGGTCATCTGGCCCGAGAGGCTTCCGGAATTTGGATTAATGGCGTACAGGGTGTTTTGGGAATCTGTACTTTCAAGGCCGGTGCCATAGAGGACGTTGTTGACCGGATCGGCAGTCAGCCAAGCCACGTTTATGGCTTGTCCAGATTGTCCGACTAGCTGTTGCGAGCCGGTTGCGGGATTAACGGTGATGAGTGAATTAGGGTACTCGGAAGAGCTGCCGACGTTGCCTACTGTCGAGTAAAGAACAAACCCCTGAAACCCGGTTGAATTGATGGAGTATGCGCCGGTTGCTACGGCGCTGTTTGTATATCCGCTTGCCGTGGCGATGGCCTCAAGAGTTTCCGAGGACGAGATAGTGATCGCTCCGCTGTAGACTGTCGAACTGGTCGTTGGCGTCGTCCCGTTGGTGGTGTAATAGATGGTCGCCGCGGGTGTCGTGTCAGAGATTGTCACTGATTGCGCGGTGGTGTAGGTTCCGGCAACGGGTGAGAAGGTTGGCGTTGCTGCCTGAGCCGGAAGGTTGATCGTATAGGCAGCGGTTGCCACCGCACTAGTCGAATAACCGCTTGATATCGCAATCGCTTCGAGCGTCTCTGACGCGGACACTGTGATCGGCCCGGAGTAAACGGTCGAAATGCCTGTCGGAGTCGTCCCATTGGTGGTGTAGTAGATCGTCGCGCCGGGTGTCGTATCGGAGATCGTCACCGATTGTGCGGCAGTGTAGGTTCCGGGGACGGGCGAGAATGTTGGTGTGGCTGCTGGGGATTGTGCCACTGCTGTCCCGTTTACGATAAATGTCGGAGCGACATACGTGATGGCGCCAATAACGCCGCTCTCGAATGTCCATGGTCCGGCGAGAGAACTGCTATACCAATCCCCGTTCGCGACGCTGCCCGCATTGGTGAGATACGTGCCATCCGAAACAAACCATCCAGGAACTGTCTGCGTCGATGCGGCGTCCTTACTTCCGACCAGGTAGTACGTGCCCGCCGGAAGCGTTGCATTGACGGTTATCGCTTCTGTATTCGATCCCGAGTTAGGCGCGGTGATTACCGCCTGGGCGAAAGTTGTTATAGATCCTGTCAATGAATTCTGAAGTGAAAAATCGTAGATGCCACTCCCTAGGACTACGACATCGATCGTCGTTACATTGGCGCCGGTTGAGAGCGAGAATTCCGCGGCCATGTCCGTTCCGAACATTCCGTAGTATGAGCCGGTGGCATTCGGCGCCCCCACCAGGGTCGCCCCTGTTGACGAAGTGATGGAGTAAGCGCCGGTTGCAACGGCGCTGGTAGAGTATCCGCTTGCCGTGGCGATGGCCTCAAGAGTTTCCGAGGACGAGATAGTGATCGGGGCACTGTAGACGGAGGAACTTGTTGTTGGTGTCGTTCCGTTGGTGGTGTAGTAGACGGTCGCGCCAGGCGTTGCGTCGGAGATCGTCACTGATTGCGCGGAAGTGTAGGTTCCGGCGGCGGGCGAAAATGTTGGCGTTGCCACCTGAGTGGCAATGTTGATTGTGTAGGTCGCAGTGGCAACTGCGCTCGCGGTATATCCGCTGGCCACGGCGATTGCTTCCAGCGTCTCTGACGACGAGACGGCGATTGCGCCGGTGTACTTGCTGGATGATGTCGTCGGAGTGGTTCCGTTCGTCGTGTAGTAGATCGTTGCGCCGGGAGTCGCGTCGGAGATCGTCACCGATTGCGCGGAGGTGTAGGTCCCGGCCACTGGTGAGAACGTCGGCGTCGCAGTCACAATGGAGCCGGATGCCGTTACCGAGATTGCGATGGCCGCGATTGCGCTCGATGATCCAGATGTACCGGCAATGGTTACAGTCGCAGGGCTGGACGTGACAGCCGCCGAGGAACTGGCGGAGAGAGTCAGCACCTGGGTTCCGGCTACGGAACCCGCAGCAAACGAGGCCGTTACTCCGCTGGGAAGCCCGCTCGATGTGAGCGCGACGGAACCTGTGAATCCTCCTTCGTCTGTGGCCGTGACGATGGTTGTTGTGCTACCGCCTTGGGAAACGCTCAGAGTGGCCGGCGAGGCCGAGAGCATAAAACCAGGGGGCGGGGAGGTGCCGCTGTCTATGGCGAATTGGGAACTGGATGGCCCGTACGCGCACCAGGTGTTGCACGGTTGCGGAGAAGTGCCGGCAGACAAGGTTTGTGCGTCTGGAACAGACGTGAGGCCACCAACAACCCATCCGACATAGGTATCGGACGCTCCCGGCATGACAACAAGCCAGTAGGGAACTCCTGCGCTTAAGGGCACGGGTTGGCTGAACCACGCGGTAAGAATCGCCGCGTTACAGCAATAGGGCGCCAACAGGCCCGTGACTGTCTGGCTGATCTGGGTTCCAGGCAATCCATTCGCGTCGGAGAATATAGCTACATTCAAAAGGCCGGATGTGCCGAGGCCGGGGCCTGGCTCATTCTGAACAGCCATGATTCTCGCGTCTGTTGCCGTGCCGGCCGCCGACGGGGTGAATTGCGCAGCGGCGTAAAGGGAATATGGAACAGCAAAATCGCCGGTGGGGCCGAAGACGGGATAATAGCCGCAAGAAGGCTGCGTTTGTGTGTACGGGCTGCAGAGGCTCGCGATATTGTTGAAGATCGAGCCGGTCTGCCCAGTGATCGTCAATGCGATGGTCGTCGATGCGGAGAGCGCTCCCGATGTTCCAGTAATCGTCACAGTGACCGGGCTGGATGTGGTGGCGGCTGAGGAACCGGCGGAAAGTACGATCTCCTGGGTCCCCGTCGGAGAGTTCATTGCAGTTGTGGCGCTGACGCCGCTGGGCAGGCCGCTTGCAGAGAGGGTTACGCTGCCAGAGAAGCCTTCTACGTCTGTGACTGCGATGTTGATGGTTGCGCTGCTGCCCTGGGCAATCGACACCGATGCCGGCAACGCGGAAAGAGTGAAGCCCGGTCCCTGAATCGTGAACGCCGCAGTGGCCACGGCGCTGGTGGTGTAGCCGCTGGCGGTTGCGATGGCCTCGATCGTCTCCGACGAGGACACTGTGATCGCGCCGCTGTACACCGTCGAACTCGTGGTCGGCGTTGTTCCGGTGGTGGTGTAGTAGATCGTCGCCCCGGGCGTTGTGTCGGAGATCGTTACCGATTGCGCGACAGTGTAGGTCCCGGCGACGGGCGAGAACGTAGGAGTAGCCGCCTGCGTTGCGGCGTTCACCACTTGACTTAGTACGCTCGAAGTGCTGCCGTTGAAGTTTGAGTCGCCGCTGTAGGCAGCCGTGATCGAGTCAGTGCCGACCGGCAGAGTTGTGGTTGCCAATGTTGCCGTGTTGTTGCTTACGGAGGCGCTTCCCAGGCTTGAAGCGCCATTGCTGAAAGTCACCGTGCCCGTGGCCGCGCCGCCGAACTGGCCTGAGATGTTGGCGGTGAGGGTTACTGCCTGACCGGAATTGGAGGGATTGAGAGACGACTTCAATGTTGTCGATGAGCTGGCCTTGTTGACGGTCTGGCTGACAGCCGCAGATGTGCTGCCCGCAAAACTGGAGTCGCCGCTATAGGCCGCCGTGATGGAGTCCGTGCCTGCCGGAAGATCGGTGGTGGTCAGGCTGGCGGTCCCGCTCGTCAGTTGCGCAGTTCCCAGCGAGGTGGTGCCGCTCATGAAGTTAACGCTGTCGCCGTTCGTGGGTGTGGCGCCGCTGGAAGTGACGGCCGCAGTCAAAGTGACGGGCTCTTGATAGATCGAGGGATTCGGCGTGGGAACCGGAGTTAACGTGGTCGTGGTTGCCGTCAGAGCCGGCGAGTAGTTATAGCCATGAAACACGGAATTGGTGTCGAGGTAGCTTCCGGCAATTTCGATCCCGCTTGTCCGCACGTTGATGGCGATGCCAAGGGTTCCGTTCAAGGAACCGCTGGTGCCAGCGTTGGGATCGTCAAAGGACGTAAAGATCCCGGTTGCGGTGGGGCGCAGGAAGCCGTGAATTGTTCCGTTGGTGTCTATGTAACTGCCTGTCAGGTCGCCCGCCGCGTCTGACAAAACGAGAAAGGTGCCGCAGATTTTTTCGCCGCTCCCCCCATTTGTCGTACACGGGCTTGAGGCCGCCCCAGGCACATCAAACGAACTAATGGTTCCACTCGCGTTGCGGATGAAGCCTTGCTGCGCGCAGCTTGAGTTGAGGTAAGTTCCGACCACATCGCCCGCCGCGTCGACCCCCGAAGCGGTGGTGCCACCGAAATTCGAGCCGTTGCTTTGGTTCACGCATGTGCCCACGCCTGTAGGGTCAATCGTGGAAAACGTGCCGCTGGCCGAGCGCACAAAACCATGTTGCACACTGCTGGAATCGATGTAGTAGCCAGCAATCACTCCGGAAGCATTCATGGCAACGGGTGTCGTACCCTGTTTCTTGCCATTCGCATCCTCGCTGGTTCCCTCATTTGGATCGTTAATGGTGGTGAATGTTGTTCCATCGGCGGAACGCATGAATCCGCCGTAGACGGAGGTCGTCGAATACGTCCCAGTGGTATAGGTTCCGATGATCACACCGGAGTCGTTGATGCTCAGAACGGTAGTTCCGCGGTTCTTGGATTGGCTTGCAAGTGGAGCGTCGAATTTCGTGATTGTGCCATTGACGGCGCGCACAAATCCGTGAGAAATCCCGCTCGCGTCAACATATGTTCCTGCGACCACGCCGGAGGTATTGATGGTCGTGGGTATGGTTCCTTCCCCGACGCTTGAGCCTGCACCCGTCACGTCGCAGTTTGTAATCGAGCCGCCAGCAGGCAGCACAAAGCAATGCAGCGCGTTGTTCGTGTCAATATAGACACCCGCGATGTCGCCCCCCGCGTCGACGGCGGTGACGGCGGTTCCTTGTTGCGCCGCCGTTCCCGCGCCCGTTACATCGATGGTGGTAAAGCCGGTCTGCGCGGATGCGCCGGCCGAGGCCAGACCGATTGCAGTCGCAACAACGAGTCCAGCCACCAAGATGGTCCTGCGGTTTGACGCCTGTGTTTCCTTGAACATGGTCTTCTCCGTTACGACTGAAGTGTCCGATCTACACGCTTGAAACATCCGGTTGGTCAACCTGCCCTTTCCTGATCTCGCAGGAAGGGGAACTTAGGGCAGTCCTGGCCGCCGCCGCGCCGTTGAACCGACCGCAGAGCTAACTGTCGGATTTACAAGTAGTTAAAGTTAGGCCCGGGGTTTATCCGGTTGGGAACTCGGATACGAAGCATAGCCGGTCGCGACCGACTTCCGGTGGGACAAATCAGGGTGGAACAGAGGGCATCTCGGGGCGAGTCCCTCATTAGCTCAGTATTCTCAGAAGGAATCTGCTGATCGTATAATGGCCTCCTCCCTCGGTCCGATCTTCGGCGCTGCTGCAATTCAGACCAGAAAGCTGTCTATTCCATGGCAACCTTCACCACCAACACGGAGCCAGACCTGGAAAACCAGGGTGTGTTGGCCTCTTGGAAAGGGATTGCGGCTTATTTCGGATGCAACGTGCGCACGGCAAAGCGCTGGGAACGAGAGCGGGGGTTGCCGGTGCGCCGGGCACCGGGGAAGAGGAGCGGCACAGTTTTTGCACGTGCATCCGAACTTGACGCTTGGTTGGAGTCGAGGGAAAAGGAGCCCCGGCTGAATTCCGCCTTGTCGAAGGCGAGCATGACAGGTCAGCGGGCCGATTTCGTTCAAGACGTATCAAGATCGGAAGCCGCCACCCTGCCTCCGCCAATCTCTTTCGATGAGCATCAGGCAAATCAGGTTTTGTTTCGACAATGGCGGCCATGGATTCTTGCAGCGTCCGTGCTTTTAGTTTTCGCCGCGACACTGTTCTGGAAAGTGGGGAATCATCAGACGGCCTCAGCAACCACTTTCACTCCATCGGACTCGCTGAATGGAAAGCCGCACGTTCCCCCTCCCGGCGCCGCGGAGCTGTTTCTTCGAGGCCGCTATTACTGGAACCTTCGCACGGCCGACGGACTCGCTAAGGCAATTGACTCCTACACGCAGGCGATTGTGACCGACCCGTCCTATGCTGAAGCCTACGCCGGGCTTGCAGAATCCTACGATTTGCTTCCCCAGTTCGGCCAAGCCCAATTGGGCGACTCCCTCAAAAAAGCCGAACTCGCCGCCGACCGCGCCATCGAGCTGAATCCAAGTCTCGCGTCCGCTCACACTGCCAAGGCATTCGCCCTCTACTACTGGGACTGGGACATTGCCGGGTCGGACGTAGAATTCAAGCGGGCACTCGTGTTGGATCCGAACTCAGCGCAAACGCATCAATGGTATGCCGGAACGCTCGAATCCAGATCAGAAGGCGCGAAGGCCATCCAACAGATCGACGAGGCGGTTCGACTTGATCCCACCTCGCCGGCGATCGCCACCGACGCGGCGCTCCTGCATGGCGACTTTGGCGACTTCAAATCTGGCGTCAAGGCTCTCAAGGAGATCGAGCGGACGCAGCCGACGCTTTCATCTCCTGCGGAGTTTCTCGCAGACCTGGATTTCGCAGCGGGCGACTTTCCCGCTTATATTCAGGACACCCGTCGTTTTGCTTCCATCACTCGCGCCCCGGATGCGATTGCTTTGGCCAATGCGGTTGCGCAAGGATGGTCTCGAGCTGGTCGAACCGGCCTGCTCGAGGCCAGGGCCGAGGCACTCAAGGCGGCCTTCGATAAAGGCACAGAATCAGGCTTTCTCCTTGGCGAAAACCTGCTCTTGCTCGGACGCCGCCAGGAGGCTCTCGTCTACTTCAAGGCCTCGTTCGACCGGCATGCCGACCAACTCGTTCAGCTTTTGGCTTACGACGATTACGCATGGTTCAGAGAACTTTCAAACGATCCCGGATATGCGGCCCTCTTTGCCCAGGTCCGCCAGCGGATTCGCGAAGTCACCCCGGCTCAACCCACGCAGGCTCGGGCTAGCGAACGATTGCCACAATAATCTACACATTGGTCCTGGCGCGGCACTCGATGTGCGGCTTTGGACGGTTGCGACCAGCGTTGGCAGCGGCGAGAGACCAGTGGCCTCCAGACCTGCGCTCGATCCAGTGAGATGTGAGGGCGTTTCGACGAAGCGAGCTCTCAGCTGAGTTGGTATGCTCCAAGATAACGGAATTCAAGGGAAGGACTGGAAGTTGTTTGCTGCGCTGCGTTTTTTGTGGAATGCGACACGGGGCCACCGGCTCGCTCCATGGCGGAGCGAGTTTCTGCGCTGGCGTGTTGAGACCTACTCGGGGAAAAAAGCCGAGACGCTGACGGCGGGGGCCGTGCTTGGATTCATATGGGCCGAGCGTTGGGAGCTGTTACGTTTTCTGGCTTGGACGGGACAACTGGAACGCGAGGCGCGAACGAAGTAGGGATTGGAGGGCAAGGATTGAGCAGGTGGTAGCAAGCGGCCCCGGGGACGATAGCGTCGTGCTACCCCACCCTAAAACTCTCCGCTCCGCGTCGAGATTTTAGAATGGGGCACCCCAAATCGCGCTGGGTTGGGAACAGAAACTGGGCGGCAGCTACTTTTGGTATTTCCAGTTGCGCTGTTTGCCTTCAGCGATCCAATCGACGGCGGTCGCGATCCGTTGCGCGCGTGTCTCAGGGCGCTTGGCATCGTCGATCCAGTCAATATATTCGCGGCGGCAACTGGGGCTGAAATCGGCGAAGAGGCTTGCGGCTTTTTTGTTCTTGCTCAGGGCGCGGTTGAAGTCGGGTGGTGTTTTGAGCGCCGCTCGGGCGGGCTTGACGACGCGAGGGCGAGCCGCGATGGGGCTTCTCTCCTGGCCACTTTCGATGAGAGCCGCAGCCTTGGCGACCCATTCGATGATTTTCTTTTCCGGTGGAAGCGTGTCGATGCTGGTGATGCGGCCGAGCGAGCCCATGGCTCCGTCGCGCACCACGCCTGCCTTGCACAGAATGGCTCCAATTTCAAGCCCCCAGAAGCCCAGGCTGCAGTGCTCCTTGAATGCCGACATGTTGCAGAGGATGACGCCGCGGTACTCGAAGAAAGGGCGGCTCCACTTGATGGTCTCTTCAACCTCGGGGCATCCGGCGTGGATGACTCTGCGCAGATGGGCGAGGATGGGTTGCGCAAAGGGGCGCGACTTCTGGATGTAGGCGTCGACTTTGGGATTGCGTTTTGGCACGGTCATACGGCCTCCGAACAGGAGAATAACAAGGAACAAGATGAGCGGGAAACAGAAAATTACAGGCAGAGAATAGAGGCGCACAGCCGGGAAGCCGCATCGCTTAGGATCGAGTCTAAGTACGAATGAGCCTTCGATTTTACTCAGCGGCGATTCTTGTGTGTGCGGGTTTGGCGGCGAACGCGGCTGCGTGGGCGCAGCAGTTGCCGCCGTCCCAGTTGCCGCCCATCGAGCCTCCCAAGCCGATGCCTGTCTCGCCAGGTCCTGCGCCGAGTCTTCGCGTAA
>CAZVYV010000004.1:20381-34689 GCA_964630985.1 uncultured Occallatibacter sp. | reverse complement strand
CAGACGGGACGTTCCCGTCCGATCCCTGCCACCTGTCTTTTCTTGTCAAGCCCCCCAACCGCCCGAAAGCCGCCAACTCGCCCCTAACCCGTTCTTTTTCTTACCTCCGGCCCCGGAATTTAATCTCTGCCAAGTTTGCCGATCATTTCCCCCTTCCGGCGCATACTCAATTCAGAGATTAGAGATCAGGAAACGAGGGACCGTGGGAACAGGAGAGCGAGCAACGCCGATGTCTGAGCGAACAGGGCAAGAAGCTGGAAGCTAGCAGCTAGAAGCTGCTTTTCACCCCCCACCCCCCATACCGTTTTGTAAAACTGTGAAACTGTGGAACTGTGAAACCTTCCAAATCAATAACTTGCAGCCACAGTTTCACAGTCTCACAGTTTCATAGTTCACTTTTTGTTGTTCTTGATTTTCGGCTCTCGCGTCGCGCGGTTCTTGCACGAACTCAGCAAGCTCCGGATCAATCGCTATTTCGCCAACTCGGCGTCGCGCTTGTCACAAGCTGAGGGCTGAGAACTGCGAGCTACCGCGCGGACTTGCTGTCTCGCTGATCGTTAATTCGTAACGGCACTCGCAGCGCCAACCGACGCCAGCTGATTCGATCCGGCAGGCGGCTGCTGCTCGCGGGCGCGGCGAGCGGGCTGGATTGGCGTGGATCCTCTGCCCTGCGGACTGATGTTCCTCCACGCCTTTACCGCTCAAGCAGAATGCTGAACGTCGATCCCAGCCGTTTTCCCGCCGTCGAAGACCGCATCTGAATTCGCCCGCGATGCTTTTCAACGATCTGCTTTGAAACCCAAAGCCCCAGCCCGGTTCCCACCTTGACCTTTGTCGTGTAGAGGGGCTCAAAGATGCGCGACCGTTTCGCCGCTTCAATCCCCTTGCCGTTGTCGGAAAACGTGATGCGGATCCCCGGTCGATCGTCGCTGAGAGTGCACAGCCCGACTCGCAGCTTTATCGTCCCGCCTTCGTCCACCGCATCGAGGCAATTCATCAGCAAATTTGAAAATGCCTGGCGGAGCTCCCCGGCAACGGCGTTGATCTCCTGCGACGCGCGCCAGTTCTCCTCAATACGCACGCGCTTGGCCCCGATTTTTCTCTTTAGCAGCGCGATCACCGACTCCATCAGCTTATTCACGTTGACGTTCTCCGGCGCAATCGACTCTCGGTAGAATCCCAACGTCTGACGCGTAATGTGCGCGACCCTCTGCAGCTCGGCATCTGCCTCACGAAGCCAAACTCGTGCATCGCTCGGCAGTCCTGGAGCCGAGGTTGCCAAATACAGCAGATTCGTCACCGCTTCAAGCGGATTATTGACCTCATGGGCGATAGAGTTCGAGAGACGGCAAAGAGCTTCCAGTTTCTCCGACTGCCGAATGGCGAATTCAGCCTCCTTTCGCCCTTCGATGTTCTCCGTGGTGCCGTACCACTTCACGATGCGCTTATCGGCGTCGCGGTGAGGAACCGCTCGCGACCAAACCCAGACATACGATTCAGAGGCATCGCGGATCCGGTATTCAATCTCAAGCGGCTGACCGGTGAGTACCGAGTTCGCCCAGGCTTCACGCGTTCTGTCCAGGTCGTCGGGATGCACGACCCGTAACCAATTGTCGCCAATCACCTGATCGAGAGAGAGCCCCACCCATGACAGCCATCGCGGCTCAAAGTAAAGAAGCTCTCCCTGAGCATCTGCAACCCATGGGATCTGCGAGCCGAGGACGACTAAGTAATGAAAATCCTGCTCCCTCTCGGACAGTCGATCCTCTGTCTTCTGGTATCGGGTATCGAGCAGGTCGTAATCCTTCTCCACCTTGGACTGCCGCTCTGTCAAGTAGCGCAAGGAGATCAGCTCTTCTGCGACTCGACGAGCAAGCAGATTCTCCGGCAATTCTGCCGCATCTGCAAGGACAAAGGCGGCAAGTGCCTCATGCGTTGCCAACAGCTCATTGATGTCGTCTTCCAAAACCAGCTCAGGATGTATTTCCGTCCAGTAGTGCGCCGTCCGAATGAAGGCAAGAAGAAGTTTGGTATACTCCAGCGTTTTTCCGTCAAACACGCGAGCGAGGGCATGGAGCGCTCTCGGCGCATCGGGAGTCTTCAGAAAGACATGGGCTGCGCAAGCAAAAATCGCCCTTTCCTGCTCGCTGTTTGGCTCTGGAGTTCGAGACTTTAGATCCATCCGCTGACATAAAGCGACGTGCTGATCCATTTCGGACTCAAAAGGGAGATCACGCCTCAACAGCGGCAACACTTCTTCAATCGATTGCGGCAGGCACTCCGGGTCGCCCGCCGGACGGCCCAAACCTACTAAGAATCCAATATGTCTGGCGATGCAGTAACGAACCCTGCAGAAGAGAGACAAGTAAACAAACAGCCTCTCCTTCAGAAGGGAGGGCAATGGATTATCCAAATACGCGAATTGAGTGAATCCCCATAGGCTCTCGGTGATATCCGGATCGTCCGTGGTCAGTCGAAAGAAGTTTGGGAGAAGTCCAAATCGAGCAGAAACTTCGGATTCCAGCTTGGTTCGCATTCTGTTTTCCCTCAAAGCAGTCAATGAATCCGGCAACGATTTCAATTACCCGAACTCGGTCACGCAATTTACGACACAGGCTGATCTTTCGCCTCGAGGCCAAAGACCTACATCAGCCTGCTCTCAACGATGTAGTATCGGTCGGTCCGCTTGAGGGAAATGGACCTCTGCGGCTTCCATGTGCCAGGGCCAACTCGAGTGTGTGACACGTGATTTAACGAGTCGGCAAATGGGGGTTTCCAGGTGAACAGTGGGGAACCGAGGAAAATCCCTCCATTTCAAGTTCTGCCCTTGGAGTCGGGCTTGTGGTGTCTTTCCAGAATCGTTGCATGACCAAGATATGTATTCTGTGCAGTTTTATACGCCTCAATCGCAATTAGGATGACGATTTCGTTTTGCGTTCCAGACGACAGGTGGTCAAGCCGCCGATTGCCACAAGGCTAACTGCCTGATATGAAGAGTCAAAAACCGATGGACTCGCCCCGGATGGAAATATCTCGATTCTCGCCGCCGCGAGGCGGCAGGAATATACCTGACGGCCCACAAATGAGGCGCCAGACAGGCGTGAGCAGGAATGACCATCTTTTCCATGAGTGACTGTAGAGAATGTGCAAATAGACTGATGAACACTTCAGAAGCGAAGGAGAGCACACCATGTTGCTATCGTCCCGCAAAGATTTCCCGCATCGCCGAAAGCCGAACGGCACCTTCGACTCGATTTGTACCCGCTGTTTCCTAACGGTTGCCAACGCGGACACGGAAGCCGAACTCCGGGTGCCTGAACGTGCTCACGACTGCAGGGGCTTTAAAATGGGCGAGATCATGCACCTTACGGAGCATTATCGTCGGCCAAGCCGCTCGCAGTAGTCAGACAGCAAGGCTCTGTCGGGGCGAGTAGAAATACCTCGCTCGTCCACCAACCGTGCCATCCCGAACGCAATCCGGCGCCCGCCGCTGCGCAAACCGGAGTCGAAAGATCTGCGAGTGGTTTTCGTAACCCTCCGACCCGCAAATTAAATCCTGCAACGATTGCGGTATGACTCAAACGATCCATGCGGAGAAAACCTGCCGCAAGGGGACTTCGGCGAGTCATGCGCTGATAAAAGGCATCCGCGCGAGTGGTCATTCGTTGCTGGCTTTCTAATTTGTCACGGAACCAGCCGCGCCAGTCGAGACCAACTGATTCGACCCGGCAGGTGGCGGCTGCTTGGCTGGTGCAGGAGGCGTTGTGCTGGCCGGAGGCGGCTGCGCGCTAGAGGTGGGCTGCGACTGGGTGTTTTGCGTTGCGGGCTGTGCAGGCGGCGCGGTTGCGGGCGGCGTGCTGGACTGCTCGTCGGGATCGGTGCCCGGCAACTGGTCAGAATGCGGTTTGGGGAATTGCACCGGACGCATCTCGCCCGTGCTGCCGCTATCGGCGGGTAATGTTTCGCCGGGCTTGCGCAGAGTGGGCGGAGTAGGCGCCTCCTGCTTGTCGGGATCGGTCGCTACGTCGCCTTCCTTGAGGGTGCGCGTTTTGGTTTCGGCAAGTTCCGGGGTTCCAGCGGCCAACAACATGGGCGAAACGACGTCCGTGGTGAAGACTTGCAAGGCTTGCCCTTCCTTCGCAATCTCCACGCGGATGACGCGGTTGCCGTTGATGCGAACAAAGGTGACTTCTTCGGGCGCGGCGCCGAAGATCCACTCCTCGAACGGCATCTGGCCATCCATCTCGCGCGACTTGGAGGTGGGCTGCCCCTTGGCAAACATCACCATGTCGGTATTCATTCCGACCAGCACCTTGTGGCCGAGGATGGCGTCTTTGAGGGCGTCGGGCAGCGTGTCAGTATAGGCCTGGATGGGCGACTTGACGTCGAAGGAGATGAGCGGAGCAAGCAGCTCCTTGACCTGGGCCGATGTGAGCTCGGGAACAAAGCTGGGGAAGACGAGCGTGACGCGCGAACCAGCGGGGTCGCCCTGTTGATTGATCAGCGAGGGGTCCGTACTCGGGTCGTCCATCGGTCCGCCGGCCGAGATCTGAATATGCCGCAGGAAGCGATGCTTGGCGTCGGGGCCTCCATCGAAATCGAGGATGATGCGGGATTTGTCGATCTTGATGTCGGTGACCACGATGCGCGTGCCGGGCTTGGCAGAGAGCCCCTCGTTAATAACCATGTTGAGATAGCTGACTCCAGCCGGCTCAAGCTTGCCGTTGGCCTGAAGGGTGAGCCCCTTGTGTCCGCGGGGAAACGGGCGATTAGCGAATCCCTGGTCGGCCTGGAGGTCACGTTCCAGAAGGATGCGCGACTTTGGGTCGAGCTCGGTCTTGGGCAGGTCAACGTGGGTTGGCGTGATCTGCGAAAACTGCCGGTCGACCTGTCCGGGAGCCGCGACGGGGCCTTTGCCGCCACCGGTATCGATGGTGATGGCCTGGGCGGCGACGACCCGGGTGCCGGAAGCTACGGCCATGAGAAACGCGACATATGCGCAAGCGGGCGCGAAGGCGAGGAGGAGTGTGCGCGGGAGGCAGAATGGGGTCGGGCCGAATCTGCTGGATCGGCGGGTGGGGAAAATCTCGGGGGCGGGCAAACGCCGGTTCATGGGAGCCTTCCACGGTTGCGACGAACGTTAATAGGCAAACGTTAGCGCCAATGAGGGAGAAAAGGCAAGTGAGGGAGGAAAGGGACTGCGGGACTACGGGACTGCGGGGCTAACGCGGCGGGTCGGGTGGGGCGGGTTTTGCTGGTCCCTGTTCGCTGGTGGTTGTTCCGCTTCCGAGGATCTGGACCAGGCCGGGAGCTGCGGGCGGCGCGGCAGGGCCCATGGCCGCCTCATGCTGCGCACGCGCGGCGGCGTCGAGGTCGACCGGGATTCCGCCGGGCACAATCACCGGGGCGTTATAGCGGAAGTCAAGATCGCGCGTGACACCGTAGACCACGGGGATGGCGGCGAGAAGAACGATGCATGCCAGCCAACTGCCGTTGAGCCCGAAGGCTCCGCCCGAGAGCCAGAGGGGCCCCATGGGGTCGCCCTGAATGACGGGCGAATGGCTGCTGACACCGTTGACTGCGAGGCCGAAGACGAGCGCCTGGCTCGCCTTCCAGCCAAAGTTGAGGCCCCAGCTGACCCACAGCGCGCGCGTGCGGAGATAGGCGGTGGAGAGCAGAAAGCTGAAGGCAAGCGAGACGATGAAGCTTACGCGGCTGGCGGCGGGATTGAGCGCCTGCACGATTGCGTAGATTGCGGCAAAGCCAAGCACCGCGCCAGTCGGGCCAACCGCGCGGATAAAGCTCTGGAACGCGTAGCCGCGATAAGCAAGCTCCTCTGCCAGTGCGGCCGCCGCGAAAAATGCGGCGTCGGCTACGAGCCAGCCCCATGATGAAGGCTGCGTGAAGAGAGAGATGGCAATTCCGCCGGCAATCAGCATTGGCACCACGCAGACCAGCGCCGCTCCCCAGCCGATTGACAGGCCCAGTCCAATTTCGCGCGGCCAGCCTTCGCGGCGCGGCAAGCCCTGCTCGCTGATGGGGTGAGCCTGATGGTCGAGCCAGAAACCCATGACGGCAAATCCCACGAGGAGCAGAAACGCCAGCATGGCCTGGTCGACAAGCGGAAACCAGGGATCGCTGACGAAGCCCTGGGCGCCACGAAAGGCCAACGATCGCGCCAGGAAAAAGTAGAGAATCGCAGCGAGGAATTGCAGGTAAGCGCGCAAGCGGCCGCCGGTGTAGCCGGGTTGGCTCATGCGGGCCTCCGAGCCGAAATCGAGCCGCAGCGACCGGCTCGATAGGCCGCACAGTGTGTGGCGCGCACATGGATTCGATTCGGCATCATGGCTACAACGTAGGCGTTCCTGCCGGCCGCAGGAAAATCGGAGAGTCAGCTTTGCGTATAGAACTGGGCGATGTTGCGGAACTTTTGCTGCCGCGCGGAAACCATCGCGTCGACGGACATGGCTTTCAATTCGGCCAGATGCTTCTTGAGCGCCGATCCCAACATTCCGGTTCCGGCCTCGCGGTCGAGGTGGATGCCTTGCGGCGGTTCGACAACGATCTCGTCCACACAGCCCATGGCGGCTACTTCGGGCGCGGAGATGCGCATAGCCTCGGCGGCCGCTTGCTTATGCGACGCATCGCGCCACATGATGGCGGCGCAGGATTCCGGCGTGATGACAAAATACAGCGCATTTTCGAGGATGAGCACACGGTCGCTTACAGCCAGCGCAAGTGCTCCGCCCGATCCGCCTTCGCCGCTGATGACCGAAATCGTGGGCACGCGCAGGCGCGCCATCTCACGCAGGTTGCGGGCGATCGCTTCAGCCTGACCGCGCTCCTCTGCGCCGACACCGGGATAGGCGCCGGGAAGATCGATGAAGGTGATTACGGGGCGAGCGAATTTCTCGGCGAGTTTCATGGCGCGCAGCGCCTTGCGGTAGCCCTCGGGATGCGGCATGCCAAAGTTGCGGCGCACACGTTCCTTGGTGCTGCCTCCCTTGCGGTTGCCAATCACCATGACTTCATCGTCGCCCAGCCGCGCCATGCCGCACGCAACAGCTTCATCGTCGCCAAAGGCGCGATCCCCGTGAATCTCGCTGAAATCGGTAAAGATTCGCTCGATTAAATCCATGGGGTAAGGGCGCTGCGGATGCCGCGCCCGCTCGATTCTGTCCCACGCCGGCGAAGCGGGCTGCGCCTGGGAGTAGACCTCTGTTCCCTGTTCACTCATTGATTTTCAGGAGCCGTAAGCGCACACCACCGGCCCTCTCGTCATTCTACGGGGCCGAGCCGGTTGGGACAAATGCGGCGCAGGGACTGAAGGACTGAGGGACTACGGGAGTGCGAGACGACGGGACTGCGGGATTGAGGGTTGCACGATCAATTCAAGGTTCGGATGAATCTGTTTGCAGGCTCAAGGGGCTGAAATCTTTTTTGATTTAATGCCAAATTCCACTCTTTCCGCGAAATGTGCGGAGAAAATAAGACAACCTCTCCTGCGTCACTCGTTGCGGATTGAACTATTTTCTCGGTTTGCGAGGCCGCTTTTTTCGCGGTTTCGTTTTCGGCGTAGCAGACTTCGCGGGCGGTTTGGGCGATGAGGTCGGTTTGGGGGAATCAGCGGGGGCGGCGAGTTTTCCTTTGCCGAGCAATATGTCAACGCGGTACCCGGCGGCCTCGGCCGACGCTAATGCCGATGCGACCGCGTGGCTCAACTGTTCGACGACAGACTTGCTGGGTACGGATTCGCCGGCAATCTGCAGCAGCGACGGCATCAGCAGCCACCAGAGCAGTTCTTCGTAGCGCTCGCGGATCAGATAGTCGTGACCCTCGGCCTGGTGCACGCCGCAAAGCCAGCGCACGTCGGGATCGAGCCACAACGCGGGTGGAAGCGCCAATTTTTCGCCGTAAGCCTGAGAAGATTCTGGCGCGGTTAGAGGTGCGGCCGACGGTTCAGCGACGGTTTTTGGAATCGCGGCTGGCAATGGCGCGGACTCGGGCTGTCTGACGGCGCTTTCCTTGCCGATGCCAGCACTTACCAGGAGCAGTACTTTGATTCGAGCAGACACGCGCCATGCTTCTTCACCCTCGAATCCGAGGGCGGCAAGGGCATGAGCAAAGGGTTCGCGCAGACGGAGGCGGTCGAAGAGATCAAGCGCGGTCCGTTCCGAGCACTTCTTATCGATCTCATCGGCGAGCAACTGAAGAGCGCACCAAGCCAGCACTGGACCCCACATCGCCGTCGCCGTGAACTGCGGGCTGGGGCTGGGCAGCATGCGGCGGGCAGCGGCCGTCCATGGCGCAGGAAACAGCGCCTCGACCTGAGGCATGCGCATGGCTGCGCGCAGAAGTTTTGTAAATTTCGCAGCTTCGGACGCGGCCGTTTCCGCCTCAACCTCGCGCGCCGGTTGGCTTTCTACTTTGAGCCGCATTGCGTATGCCGCCGCGGCCTCAGACAGAAATCTCTCGTAATTTGTCCATGCCTGCTTGAGAAACTCGGCGCGCTGCCGATCGATCTTTTTCGCGCGCACTGCGCCGACGGCCCGCGGATGCTCGGCAATATCCGCGAAATGCCGAACGACGCCAGGATCGAGAAGCTGCCGCAGCGCGTCGTGCACGGGCTTGAGCTCCAGGCTGACCAGCTCGTCGGTAAGATTGGGAACGCCGCGGCCGTTGAGTAAGTCCGAGAGCCTGTCCCACGGCTGCTCCGCCGTCGGGTGCAGTTCATGCCAATCGAGGAAGACATGGCACTGGTATGCATGAAGGCTGAGAGTCAGGCCGCGGTGGAGCAAATCTTCCGCTCGGCGCAGATACTCGAGACCCGTGAGCGAGTCGCGCCAGGCCACGATGGCGCCAAGGTCGCCGCTCAGGCCGAGGCCTTCACCCAAGCGGCAGCGTTGAAGCTGGCCCGATCCTTTGTCGGCGAAAGCTGCGGAGAAATCGACGGTCCCGTGCGCATTGGCATAGCGGTTGTTGTAGACCACCAACGCGCGCTCGCCGCCGTTGCGATTGGAATACGCAAAGACATCCTCGTTGACCGAGCCATTGGGGCTGAAAAAATCGTAGAGCAGAAAGTTGCTGCTCTCGGCAAACAGCCAGCGGCGCTTGAGCAGCGGCGCAATCTCGCGCTCGTGCCTTTCTACCAACGCCCGATCAGGATTCTCCTCGTACCGCGGCCAGCGATACTCCATGCCGTATTTTTCAGTAAATCCCTCGATCTGCCCGTGGCCGAACATGGGCAGGCCGGGCAGCGTGGACATCATCGCCGCGACGCCAAAGCATTTGTCGCCCTTGCCGAACTGGTCGATGGCCGTGCGCTCGTCGGGGTTCGACATAAAGTTGACATAGCGCTTCATGATGTCGGGATCGAACTCGAGCGTGTTCTTGATGACCGAGCGATACTTGGCGTTGTCTTCATCGCGCAACATGATCATGAAGGCACTGTTGTACACACGATGCATGCCAAGGGTCCGGACGAAGTAGCCTTCCATGAGCCAAAATGCCTCGGCCAGCAGGAGCGTGCCTGGAACTTCTGCGGCGACGCGGTCAACGACCTCGCGCCAAAACTCGTGCGGCATCGCGCGGTCGAAATCCGCCTGGCTCATTCCGTACTCCGCGCGAGACGGAATGGCGCCGCTCGAGCCTGGGCCAGGAAACCAGAGGCGATGAAAATGCCGCTTGGCCAGCGTCATCGCGGCGTCAAAACGAATCACGGGAAACAACCGCGCCACGTGCAGGATGGTCTGAATCACCTGCTCACGTACCGCCGCATTGAGATAGTCGAGCTGTGCTGTGTCGTTCCACGGAAAGCTTGTGCCGTCGTTGCCGTGATAGATGTAGCGCGTTTCGCCGGTGGCCTTGTCGCGGCGCCTGAAGACCACGGCGGCATCGGACTGCTCGTAGTAATGATCTTCGATCTTGATTTCGACGCGGCCATCGTGCGAGAGATCGGGACCATTAAAGCTGTAGGCGGGATAGGGCGAATCCCAGCGGGAGATGAACCACTCCGGGTGCTCGATGACCCAGGGCGAGTCGATGCCCATGTGGTTGGGCACCATGTCGCTGGCCAGGCGAATGCCGTGGTGATAGCAGCGGTCGCGCAGGTTGATGTAAGCCGCTTCGCCGCCCAGGTCGTCGGCGATGCGATAGTCGAAGAGCGAATAGGCCGAGGCGACGGCATCGGGGTTGCCGCAGAGCTGCTTGATCGTCTTCGACGCCCGGCTGCGCTCCCACACGCCGATGAGCCATAGAGAATTGATGCCGCGATGAGCGAGGGCCGCCAGTTCTTCGTCAGGAATCTCATTGAGCCGCCCGATGTGCCGGCCATGCCAGCGGCTGAGTTGCGCCAGCCACACATAGGTGCTCTTGGCCATCAGCACCGCACCCGGCATCCACGCCTGGTCAGGCGAGAATTTCTCGTACTCCTGCATCGAATCGGCGAAGCTGGGCACCTCTGCCTGGCTCATGAACGAGGGCCATTGCTGGGGGCCGCGCTGCGTTGTTCCCGGCGGATTAAACTGCGCCCAGACAGCCAACTCTTCCTCCCGCAAAACTTCGCTGGCCATCAGAAGAAAGCGTTCCAGGGTGTCCCCGATAAGCGGCTTCCAAAGCTGGCGAATGATTTCAAGTTGATCGCTGAGCGACCCAGGCGAGCGCAGCGCTGGAGCGCGCAATAAATCGAGGAGGCTGATTGCCTTCGCTCCGGGCAGAGGAATCAGTGGCCGCGACGCAAAATACTCCGGCATTTGCGCAGTTACTTGCCGGTAGACAGTCTTCTCTGCCAGAGTTCGGTCCTCGAACAGCTCTTCAAACGGCTTGAACGCCTCATTGCGGTTCGCCGCCCAGAGCAAAAGCAGTTCTTCAAGTGCGGCGGCGCGGTGCGGCATTCCAGCAGTCTCCCCCGCGAGCCACTTCGCGGGGGTGTCTTCGCCGCGCATGACGCTCTGGCCCGGGAACTGCTCCACGAAGGCAAGCAGCATTTTGTCGAGATTGTTCGTCCCCACCTGTGCGCCAAACCAGTCAAGCGCTGCGGTCATCACCTGAGGATCGAACTGCTCGCGAAAGCGCGCCATCAAAACGTGGCTGGCCTCGTCAATGAGTCCCATGGCAAAGAGCTGACCGGCGTGCAGCGCCTGATCGGGATTTTTTTGCACATCGCGGACCTGGTTCATGCGGTACGCGAATTCGCGGCAGGCCGGCAGGTTGGCCAGGATCACATTGCCGTTGTACGAGAAAAGGGACTCCGCGAAACCGTATCGTTCCCGGGCCTTCCGCGAAATGTGGAACTCCATCGTCAAGAACTTACTCCCCGGTGGCCGGTTCGCCGGTCTGCCGCACCCCTCTGGTGCAGTCAGTCGTAACCAAAGCAAACAATACACCAATGGGTTAGATGCGAACTGGAAACTGTGATTGTAAATTGCCCCAGCCACGCCACGCCGTCGGTGGGAATGGACAGCCGAGGGCGGCGACAAGCGAGTTGTTGTTTGAGTGTGATGGCCGAGGGCGGCTCGATGATCAAGATCAAGAATTCAATGGCGGTGGGAGGAGTCCGCAGCAAACCCTTCTCCGGACCGAATTCCCTGCTAACAGGGAATATTACAGGGAAATTTGCTAATTTCTTCTCCTAAGTCTGACTGCTGAATTCTCGTATGATGCCGGATATAAGCAAGTTGCTGTCGTGCAATTCCGACACTTGGACTGGACCGAACAGGGAATTATCACTCATGCTTCAGGGAATCGCCTTTCCCTGTTTCGGGAGAAGCGGAATCTGTTTTTTCTCGGCCGAAGTGCGTTGAGAGAGTGATCTGGGTGGTTCCCGAGCGCTGAAGTCCTCCCAAGTTTGCGGAAACTCGTTTACCGGCTTCGGTAACGGTATAGGGTCTCTTGGCCGATGCTTTGGCCCGGATCAGTCGTAGGAGTTCGAGATTCCTGAGAGCCACTATCCATGAGGTCTAAGTTCTCGGATCTGTGTTGCTATTTCCTAGCGCGCTCTCCACGCCACGGACATCGACGCCTCCTTTATTCCTGAGAATAGCTGACCTTCTTAAGAACTAGGAAATCCAGGTCAATATTCGTTTCAGGGTGGAACAGCTTCTTTTGATCGTTCGCGGGAACAGAGAATTCCCGATCAAGCCGATAATCCCCCAGCAGAAAAGCGCCGTCTGGCCGCGCGATGAATAGCTCGTATTCGAATCTCCTAATGACCAGGTAGTCCGGACGGAGATACTTCCATACTTGCAGTTCCTTATAGCCACGAGGGTATTTGTGCGCCTGCAGCCATTGAACGACCTTCCGGCTGCATAGTCCTGGATAATCGTAGTAGGTCCGGCGCGAGTAGTAGCCGATATAGCCAAGAGGTTCGCCCCCAATGGTTGTCGACGGCGGCGTCTGCGACAAATAGATCCCGATGGCTTTCCGCCCTCTGTTTTCAACCAATTCCTGGATGTTGCGTTCCGCGCGGAACGTAGTTGGCAGAACGGCGGCAAAACTGGCCAGGTAAGCAGTCGTTAGGAGCCACGTTGGAATCGTTCGGAATCGATTCGGGAAGAGAGCAGCGATATCGGCAATCCCTTTCCCCAGCAGGAGTGCGAGGACTGCGCAAAGCGGAGCCACATACCACCCGTAAATCTCCGGCGCTCGAAAGACAAAGAACGCCGCGGCTAGCACCGTAAATGTATAAACGGGCAGGAAACGCCAGCGTCGCCACGCCACGTCAACGATGAAACCGAAAGCGATGATGACAAGGCAGAGATCTTCCAGCCAGGACCGTCTGACCAATGGAATAAAAACTGTGCCGTTACCGCCAAAGACCGGTTCGAGGGGAGTGAAAACGTTCACCTGAAAACTTCTGGCTGCGGTTAGAAGCAGTTCTCGGAAGGACGTCGCGGTCTCCCAGAAACCAACATAACCTAGCTGCTTCGCAACGATTGTATTGGGAATAGGACTCCCATAGTAGAGAGTCGTGAAGATGATCCATGGTCCGTAGATGACTGCGACGAGAACTGCAAATTTAAGCAGCGGCTTGAAATCCTTCCGGCGAATTGAGGCAACAGCAGTTGCCGCGGCTGCAAGCCCAACCCAGAGGATGAAGTCTGGACGTGCAAGAAGGCACATGCCCGACAGAATCGCGCTGACCGTGAGATTCTCGGCAAGCAGAAAGTAGATTGCGGCAAGAAGGATCGCAGTAGCCAACTGGGTCTCCATGCCGGCCATGCCCCAAAGGATCTGTTGATGCTCAATGGCGAGATAGCCGGCTCCAAGCACGGCTGCGGCCCGGGAGAGCGGGGCCAGGAAATCGCGCACAATCCGGTAGCCGAACCATACTGTCATTGGCCCGGCCAGCAGAGAGAGTAGTTTCAGAAACGGCAAGCCCCAGCCGACATGGAAGCGGTCGGCAAGCAGGGGCGCCAGCACACTGATCGGACTGGTGAAGCCGAACAGCGGCTTCGAGTCATCGATCTTGAAGTGGGTGAGGCCCAATCCGTGATAGAAGTTTTCAGAATGAAGCGCGGTAATTAGTGCGTCTTCCCAGGTCCGGCCGGTGTAAATCCAGAAAAAAAGGCGCAGGCCGAAAGCCAGTGCCATCAGACCGACGAGCCACAGGTCATCCAGTTGAAGTGAACGCACGAGGGCGCTCGGCTTTTTCGCCGGAACTGGGTTCCCCGTTTTGAGTGTTCTGGTCACCATTCTCGCCGCATGCGCTGAAGTCGTTCTTTGCTATCCCGTCAAGTTCGGGACGGGTCTCTGCCTAACCTGAAAAACCCTTGACCTTCTTCAGAACCAGAAAATCCAGGTCCATATTTCTTTCCGGGTGAAACAATCTCTCTTGATCCTCCACGGGAACCGAGAATTCCCGATCAAGCCGATAATCGTTCAACAGAAAGGCGCCGTCCGGTTGCGCGATGAAATCCTCATATTCGACTCTCCTCAATACCAGATAGTCCGGACGGAGGTATTCCCAGACTTGAAGTGGTTTCTCGGCGCGCGGATACTTGTGCTCCTGCAGCCAGCGAACGACTTTCCGGCTGCATAGGCCTGGGTAATCGTAGTCAGTCCGGCGCGAGTAGTAGCCGATATAGCCAAGAGGCTCGCCGCCTATCGTTGTCCATGGCGGTGTGTGCGACAAATAGATCCCGATGGCTTTCCGTCCCCTGTTTTCAACCAATTCCTGAATATTGCGTTCTGCGCTGAACGTGGTTGGCAGGACAGCGGCAAAGCTGGCTAGGTAAGCCGTCGCGAAAAGCCAGGAGGAGATCGCTCGCAATCGGCTTGGAAAAAGAGCGGTGATGTCGGCAACTCCCTT